>CAIYKK010000271.1 GCA_903926695.1 uncultured Burkholderiales bacterium | reverse complement strand
GTGTGGCGCGGGCAGTTCGAGCAGAACGTGATGCTCTTCGTTACTGAGCTGATCCCAGTGCTGCGGCTCGGTCAGCAGCAGGCGCAGCACGCGGTCTTCGCGGCTGGCGGGCAGGATGCGGCCCGCCGGGCGGCGCGGCGCGGCGCTGCTGCCGGGAAAGGGCTTGCGGCTGAATTTGCCCGGCGTGCTGGCCGGCGTAGTCGCCGGAAAATAAGGCGCTGAATAAGACGCTGAAGGCGGCGCAAACTCAGGCGCGTGCCCGGCGTAATCGTCCGGCCCGCCGTGCAGTTCCATAGGCGGGTAGTCGCCGAAGTCGGGCATGTTGTGATCTGGCGCGGGCAGGGCGAAGGTTTCTGGCCGCCACGCTGGCGACTGCTGTGGCGGCGGGGCCGGATTTTTGCGCGGATAGGGCTTGCGCCCGCCCGCTGCGCCCTGCCAGAGCTGCAATAAATCGCGGCTGTCCATCATCACCTGATCGGCGATTTCGGCGAGCAACTGGGGTTTCAAGCCGCCTTCGGGCAGCGCGCTCCAGAGCGGGCGCGCATTGCTCGCCATGTGGGCGCGGCCTTCGGCGGTGTCCAAATCGCAGCCTTCGCCCGCCGCTTGCAGCAAAAAGCGGCTCAACGGCACGGCTTTGGCAACATAGGCGGCAAAACCCTCCTGGCCGTGTTCGCGGATAAAACTGTCCGGGTCGTGCTCAGGCGGCAGAAACAAAAACTTGATCGTTCGCACGTCGCTGGCAAAGGGCAGCGCCGCGTCCAGCGCCTTGTGCGCCGCTCTGCGCCCGGCCTTATCGCCGTCAAAGCTGAACACCACCGAATCGGTGAAACGAAACAGTTTTTGCACATGGTCCGCCGTGCAGGCCGTGCCCAGCGTGGCCACCGCGTTGGCAAACCCCAGTTGCGCCAGCGCCACCACGTCCATATAACCCTCGGTGACCAGCGCGTAGCCGTGTTCGCGCAGGGCGGTGCGCGCTTCAAACAGGCCGTAGAGTTCGCGGCCCTTGCTGAACACCGGCGTTTCGGGCGAGTTCAAATACTTGGGTTTTTCGTCGCTCAATACGCGCCCGCCAAAGCCGATGCACTCGCCCTTGACGTTGCGAATCGGGAACATCACCCGGTCGCGAAAGCGGTCATAGCGTTTGATTTCGACGGGGTGGCCGGAGGCGTCGTCCTCGTCCGCATCGGCGCTGATGACCAGGCCGCTTTCGACCAGCAGCGGGTCGCTGTACTCGGGAAACACGCTGGCCAAGCTGCGCCAGCCCTGCGGCGCGTAGCCCAGCCCAAAAGTGCGGGCGATTTCGCCGGAAACGCCGCGCCCTTTGAAGTATTCAATCGCCCGCTCGGAGGTGCGCAGGTTGCGGATGTAGGCTTGGGCGGCTTTTTCCAGCACGCTGGTGAGCGTGGCTTGCTGCTCGCGCATTTGTGCGGCTTTGGCGCGGTCTTGGGGCGACACATCGTCTTCGGGCACCTGCAGGCCGCATTGCTGGGCCAGGTCTTTGACGGCTTCGATGAAGCTCATGCCGTCGTGGTCCATCAAAAAGCTGATGGCGTTGCCATTTTTGCCGCAGCCGAAGCAGTGATAAAACTGCTTGGACGGGCTGACGCTGAACGAAGGCGACTTTTCGCCATGAAACGGGCACAGGCCCATGAAATTGGCGCCGCCTTTTTTGAGCTGCACCGCGCGCCCGACGATATCGACAACGTCAGCGCGAGCCAGCAGCTCCTGAATGAATGTTTGGGGAATGGCCATGAAGTCGGGAAAAGTGAGCCGCCAATTTAAGCACAGGCCCTCACTGCAAAAGCGAGCCTGATGGAGCGCACTCCAGCGCCAGTTCAGCCTTTGCGTCAGCCTGCGCTTGCGCTTCGTCGTTGTTCCGTATTGCTTGCTCTGGAGACACCGGCCCAAAAGCAACCGCCATCACGAGCGGTATAGCCTGGTCTAGTGCTTGCAAATTGCTGACAAACAATTGCTGCAGAATTTTGAGGGTCAATTTCCCGTCCATCAAATCCAGGGCCGACTCATGGCCAAACTTGCCGGAGTCGAACAACAGGTAGAAAAACCCGCTGCCCCGCACCACCGCATTCAGGCGCGTGAACAGCTCGGCCAGCGCCGGGAGCCGCGCCTCCGGCACCCGCACCGGGCAGCTGGACGCCAAGCGCAGGCGCACCTCGTCTGGAACGTCTTCAACGCTCATGCACCAGTCCAGCGCGCCGCTGTCGGCCTCGACGTGGCCCCCCAGGAGATCGGGCGATTCCTGCTGCGCCGACCAGCCATCGACTTCAAGCCAGCTCATGATCTGGGCCTGCAGATTTCCTTCTGGATAGTTGGGCATGGTTACCTCACGCCTTCGCGCTGCGGTCGATTGTCAAGGCCAGCTCCTGCGGCTGAAACACGGCGCTGGTGATGGCCAGCATGCCGCCGAGTGTGTCCACCATCAGCCCCAGCGCCTTGCCGCCCACTACG
>CAIYKK010000270.1 GCA_903926695.1 uncultured Burkholderiales bacterium | reverse complement strand
GAACACGTCGATGTGGCCGAGCAACTGGCCATTGACCGCGTCAAGCAGATTTTCGGTGCCGACGCGGCCAACGTGCAGCCGCCCTGCGGCGCTTCGGCCAACGAAGCCGGGTTTCTGGCTTTCGTGAAGCCCGGCGACACCATCATGGGCATGAGCCTGGCCGAAGGCGGTCACCTGACCCACGGCATGGCGCTGAACATGAGCGGCAAGTGGTTCAACGTCGTCTCCTACGGCCTGGACGCCAACGAAGCTATCGACTACGAAGCGATGGAGCGCAAGGCCCACGAAACCAAACCGAAGCTAATCATTGCAGGCGCTTCAGCCTACAGCCTGCAAATCGACTTCGAGCGTTTTGCCAAGGTCGCCAAAGACGTTGGCGCGATTTTTATGGTCGATATGGCGCACTACGCCGGCCTGATTGCCGCTGGCGTCTATCCCAACCCCGTGCCGCACGCCGACATCGTGACCTCCACCACGCACAAGAGCCTGCGCGGCCCACGCGGCGGCATCATCTTGATGAAGTCGCAGTACGAAAAAGCCATCAACAGCGCGATTTTCCCCGGCCTGCAAGGTGGCCCGCTGATGCACGTCATTGCCGCCAAGGCCGTGGCCTTCAAGGAAGCGATGACGCCAGAGTTCAAGACCTACCAGCAGCAGGTCGTGACCAACGCCCGCATCGTCGCCGAAACCCTGACCGAGCGCGGCCTGCGCATTGTCAGCGGCGGCACGCAAAGCCACGTCATGCTGGTCGATCTGCGCGCCAAGGGCATCACCGGCAAGGAAGCTGAAGCCGTGCTGGGCGCCGCCCACATGACGATCAACAAAAACGCCATCCCGAACGACCCAGAAAAGCCAATGGTCACCAGCGGCGTGCGCATCGGCACCCCGGCCATGACCACACGCGGCTTCAAGGACGAAGAAGCGCGCCTGACCGCCCACCTGATTGCTGACGTGCTGGACAACCCACGCGATCCGGCCAACATTGAGGCGGTTCGCGCCAAAGTTCACGCACTGACCAGCCGCTTTCCGGTTTACGGTTGAGCATGGTCAACGGCCAGGCGGTTGCGATGTCAAGAACCGCCTGTGCCACTGCAGAAACCCGGACAAGCGCATGAAATGCCCTTTTTGCGGTCACCCTGAAACCCAAGTCATCGAGACGCGGGTGTCAGAAGATGCCGAATCCATACGCCGCCGCCGCCAGTGCGGCGCGTGTCAAAAACGCTTTACCACCTACGAGCGCCCCGAGGTCAGCTTTCCGAGCATTGTCAAAAAAGACGGCCACCGCAGCGATTACCAGCGCAGCAAAATCCGCAGTTCCATGACGCTAGCCCTGCGCAAACGCCCCGTCAGCACAGAGCAGGTCGATGCAGCCGTCGAACACATTGAAGAGCAGCTTCTGGGCATGGGCCAGCGCGAAGTCGCCTCCAGCCGCCTGGGCGAACTGGTCATGCTGGAGTTGAAAAAACTCGACAAAATCGCCTATATCCGCTTTGCCAGCGTGTACCGAAGTTTTGAAGACATTGATGAATTCAAAACGCTGGTCGATGAGGTCGGGCGCTAAAACGCCCGCACAACCGGGTTAGCGCCAGCAGGTTTCGGCGGTCGCTCCATCTGTGTTTCCCGTGACGGTGCGCCGCCCCACCTGATTGATCTGCAGGGTTCCGCACCTGTCGCTGGCCATAGTGCCGCCCGCTCTTGGCACAGCCTGCAGCACAAACCCGGCGATGGAGAGCGAATCGGCAACAAAGCCAATGTTGTAATTCTCAGTGCCGGAGGCAGCGCTTCTGGGCGACACCGCCAAGGCTGCTGGCAGCGTAGCATCCACTGGCGTCTGTGCGTTGGTCTTGTCGTAGCGGTCATTTTGTGAATAAAACCGCTGCATGAACTGCACTGCGTCCATCAGCTGCGCCCGCGCCTCGGCCCGGCGCGATTTATCCACCGAGTCGCGGTAGCTGGGATAAGCAAAAGCCGCCAAAATACCCACGATGGCGAGAACGACCATTAATTCAACCAAGGTAAAGCCACGGCTGCGCATTGATTTTTTTTTGTTTCTCATTTTAAAAATCCTGGATTATTTTTATCAATTTGGCTGCGAAATTATTTGACGCCAGTAGCGCTTGGAAGAACTGAATGGAGGCTGAGTCAAAGGAGGTTTAGTCAGACCTGTGCGTGCCTGGGCAATGAGATACTTGTTTTTCGACTGCAAACGCAGCATCGTCGCAGGGCCGCTGCCAATCAACAGCACACCAGCCGCTGTAACGTTATCAGCTGCCGTAAATAAACCATCCGCATTGGTGTCAAAAGTCGTCTGATTGGTTCCGCTCATAAAAGGATCGAGCAGAAAGCCATAGCGTGTGAGACTGGAGGCAGTGCAAGAGGCCGTACTAATGAGAGGCGTGATCGTTTGCATCAACACCATGCCACCTGCCATTTCAGGATTATCTACCAACCGCTGCCCTGCACCCACTGTCAATGGCAGACGCCAGCCGCGCTTGGTCATGTAGGCTGGCCGTGTCTCTGTCGCGAGCTTGATCTCGTAATCCACCGGGGTGACCGTCAGGCCATAAAAAAGACCTGTGGTTCCCGTCAGGTGGTCCGCTGACAGCGCTTGGGCCACAATGGTTTCTGGGTGCGTGATCCTGCCAATATTCAGTGTGTCCGTGTCTGCCACAAGCGTGGATGCGGCACCCAGCTTGACCATGTCCCACACGCCATACAGCGCACGCTGGTCAGTGGCACGGTCATCACCTGTTTCAAATATTTTTCCGGTGCCAAACAATACCATCACACCGCCATTGGGGTGCAAGGTATAAGTCGGTGCCGCCGTAATCGGCTCAATTGCTTCCGTTTTAAACAAGGGGTTTCCAGCAAAAGCGACGGCCCATTTAGTCTTGTCGGCAGAGGAAAAATCAAACTTCCATAGATTGCCCTGCAAATCCCCGGCATAAGCGGCCACGATCTGCTTTTTGTCATTGCGCACTACCCGCACGCCACCCAGGCCATTCGGTGTTCCGCTGGAGCCGACAACTGTATCCAGACTTTTGATTAAAGCGCCTGTTAGCGCATTAATGATAAACAACTGCGCTTTTTTGCTGGTGCTGTCATAGCCATTTCCCACAATCGTCACCCAGGTGCCATCCATCATCACGCCGTGCTCAGGCGGCTGCAGCACATAACCCAGCTCGGAAAAATTATTCGGTGCCGTTACATCTGTATTTGAGACTGTCCACAAAATATCGGAGGCGCCCGGTGCAGACTGGGAAGCAGTCAACGCAGCAGGCACTGCGGTTGCGCTGGCAGGATAACTGACCACTGGCACATTGATGGCAAACAGGCTCTTGGCCCCGGCACCAGTGCCGCCCAGCACAAGATTGCGCCATTTGGAGGCCGAAGTATCATAAATATCCGCCTCGCTCAACGGGCCATCCACAAAATACTCATGCGTATAATCCAGCGAGGCCAAGTCTTTAACTTTTCCCAACAGGGAATCTGGCATGAATGCAAAAGTTTCCGCGCCGTTGGTATCGCTGAAGGCATGAAGAAAGCCATCATTTGCCCCGACAAAAAGCTGCGCATTGCGCTGCTTTTTGGCCACTAAAAACCGCCGGTAAGTGCTTTGAGCAGCGCTGAAGGCAGAAGTCTTTGGCAAAAATCCATATTGACCGTCTGTCTGGTCTTTGACCAGAATAGGGGTGGAATTGACAATATCGCCCAGCATTGAAGCGCGCACTCTTAGAATGCCTGTTTCCTTGGTGCGATCTCCACGCAGGTAATTGACCAAATCTACGCCAGTAATTGTTACCGGGCTGCCCAGCATCGTGGTTTGCATGGTGCTACTCAAACCTGCCAAGGTAAATGCAACGCCTTTGGTGCCTGTGGCGAGCTTATCGTAAGCGAACATATTGCGCGAGCCGTATGCGGGAAAATTGGCTGCAGCAGTCCAGGGAGGATCACCGTCATCTAATCCCGCAGAAGTCAACTTAATGGCTTTGACATCGCCGCTCCAGCGTGCCGAAGAAAATTCAGCTTCATATTTTTTGGTCGTGCTGGTTGTTGACAGGGTTTTGGCGGAAACAGCCAAACCCGATTCACTGCCATTCACTGCCGCAATATCATCGATAATATCCTTAAGCGCATTCGAGTATTCATCGGTATTTTTTGCGCTCAAATACATGCCTCGGCTATTGACAGCAGCATGCCACAGGTCATCAATATTTGCTAGGCTATCTGGAACTGCAGCTGGCCACTTTTTTGCGCCAGTGGCCAGTGCTGGTAGATCGGTCGCAGGATCAAGCACACCTTTAACACCAAAACCGATAGTGTAATTAACCATGTGCTGCCAAAAAGCTGGATCATTGGAGGTAGGGGTTACGCCGTTGTCCAGCTTAGGGTTAAGGTCATGATTCCAGTAATACATAGCAACATCAGCCAGTGTATTCTTAGTAGTATCCTGATAAGGATAAGCTGGTGAATAGGTATAATTTGGTTGGGAATTTATATTTTTAATGAGATCACCCGCTATAGCATCAACATTAAGCTTTGCTGCTGGCTCTAATGCGGCGCCATCATCCGAACCGTTAACAGTATCATTCCACGTACCATCCGTCATTAACATGTGAAATGACCGGCGGCAGGAAAGTTGAGGAGTTGTATCCTCAATACCCGGCTGCTCGCCCCACGGCCCTTTATTACCAGTATATGAGTAATATTTACCAACCTCTCCCATCGCACGGCGTAACGGTGTCTTTCCTTCAGGAAGAATATGCGGCACCTGTGAAGCAAGCCACGTATAAAATGCAGTTTTATTTCCACCAGCCGCAGGTGTAAAAGGTCTGACACCGTTTACAACTGTTGAAATATTAGCCGAACCGTCGATGCTAGCTAGCTTTGAGTTATTGATACGCCCATAACCAACCCGATAACTTAGAGGGATTGAAAAAAACGACTCAGATGTCCCAGCGATACCTACACGCATTCGCGTCCGGTGGTAGGAGTACCAGTTTGAAAAGTTCTGAAGTTCTTCAGCATAAGTGCATGAACTGGCTGCCGCGCAATCCGTTCTAGCACTGGCACTGGATTTGGGATACGTTGATGCACTCCCTTGAATCATGACCTGGGCATAGCTACTGACAGCTTCTTTGTCGGTCCCAATAAGATTAAAATACTGAGCCAAATAAACCGTCGAATCAGCAGAGGAAGAGCAACTAAAACTCAATGAATTTACACCGGAACCGTAACACCAATTTTTTGTCATAGAAGGCAGAACAGCCGCAAGATTTTGCACTGCCGTTGAACTTTTTGTATATCCAGGATCTAAAATATATCCGGGAGCTGAAACTTCAGGAAAATCTCGTGCTGCAGTTCCCGGATATTGGTCAAGCCAATTTCCATCAGATTTCCTCCATGGCAAATATTTAATTGCAGGATTATAATAAAGTGGATTAACTCCCGCCGATCGCATTTTTCGATTATATAATTTACACGCATTTTTTTTGGTGGTACTCATGCTATTGCAAGTCGTATCATAGGCTGCAACACCATTCTTCCAAGGATTCAAATCTGGCATAGTGCCAATGAAAGTTGATTTATCGTCATAACATAAAGCATCCGGCAAACACTCCCACCCCATAGAACCAGAATCATCCAGCGTAAACATAACATTCGGCGCAACCACGCCCGCCGTCGCCTGAATGGGCTGCTGCAGCATGCCAGCCATCGCGCCATTGACCGCCAGCAAAACAGATACAACTGCTATGGAAAATTTTGAAATATTATTTTTCATGTTAATCTTTCCTCAAGGGCGCAGAATTGATTGAAGCCAGACTTCGCTGCCGGATATAGTGTTCACCTTGCTATCGGCCTGGTAATCAGGACTGTAGCCAACCACCGTCACCAAAAAAGGCTGTGACATCGTTTTATCTTCGCCCATGATGGGCAGTTCATATTGCTCAACCATGCAGCGCGGAGGCGGCAGGGGCCGCATCTCGGTGCTGCCAATCAGGGAAATAGGTATTTTTGTCGCCATTACCGGGCTGGTGGATGTCCAGTTGGCGCGTGTCCGCCACTGCGCGGGGATGGCCTCGCTGTTATCCCAGGTGTCGGGCGTTGGAATGACGATAAAATTAACGGCATCGGAGCCTGTTCCCAGTTGCGTTAAATTTGCGCGCACCGCATTTTCACAGATACGCAAGGCCGTCTCCGCCGACTGCATGGCCATTGATTGGCTGCGGAAATTTTTGGACACCTGCTCGCCCGTCAGGGTGCTGCGCAGGGTGTACATCGCCACCATCGAGATGACCACCAGCAAAATCAATCCCATGACAAGGACAATGCCTTTTTGTGATGAATTATTTTTATATTTAAAAATCATTTTTTGTCATCACAATTAATCAGAAAAATCAGCGCGGTTGCGCAGTGTAAATACCGAGGTGAATGATCGCCGCAAATAGCCGTCGGCAGACTCCACAGAGTCTCCCTTGCAGTCCATAAAAAAAGTATATTTGCCTGTAACTTTATCTTTAATTTGATTTATATCGGGTTTATCGCTGCGCATCACAATGCACAGTTTGACATTGACAACGCGGGACCAGTGTGCTGCAACCGTACCGGCCAGCGCATCAAGGTCCGTCTGTTTGATCTAGCGCACCACATTGCCGCTGATACTGTCATCGGCAATGCCGTAGTTGATCACCATGCTTTCAACAAACTGCATGAGTGGCTGGCGGGTAAAGCGGTTCCCGGCTCCGCCCGAACCTGCGCAATACAGCTCAAGCGTTCCATTGCTGGCGCTGGTGGCAATGGAAAAACGGGCTTCCACCTGCGGATAGAAAGTGCCTGGCATATAGTCTGACGAGGCGGCACCCTTCAAAGGATCGTCCTTCTCAATTCCGGCGGACAGACAATCAGAAGGATCGCCATCTACGTTGGAACTGCCTTTATTAACCGGAAAGGTATTAAATACATCGCCCTCATAACGCACCGCAAAAGCCGCTGGCAACCCTTCAGTTGTGCTGCATGCAAGATTTTCAAAAGTTGTCGTGGTAGTGACGGCGCTGCTAAAGCCAAAATCGCAGCCCCGGATGGCATAGCCGGTGAAATTCCGGTCTGGAATACTCACTTTTCTGCCCGCCACCAGCGCACTTCCCATTGAGACAAGCGTGCGCGGCGTGCTGTAGCCAGCCATGCGCAGGTTGTTGCCCAGCATATTCATAATAATGGCGGCATCTTCGCTCATGCGGCTGGTGCTCAGTGACTGGCGACTGGTGGCCGTCGTGGCCAGATACACGACAGAAACCGCACCCAAAACCACCAGACCGATGGTGATGCTGATCATCAGTTCCAGCAATGTGCGGCCCTGCTGGCGCGAGGCCTGCAAATAAACAGTATTTTTTTTCATAAACTCACGCGGAAATACATGCAACGTGGAACTAGCGAGGCCGTGCCCGTCCCGGCGGCTGCCGGACACTGGTTGCCGCCGGTGGCTGCGACTGACAAAGTGTCAGAACTGCCATTGACAGCGAGATTGGGTTCAACCCACATTACCCAGATATCGACTGACAACGGGCTGACCACATCGCGCAAGACATAAGCGCCGCCACCGGGCAGGCGCCGCCGCAGCGCATTGGTCCACTCGGCAATGTCAATGGATGCCACCTCTGCAGGTGTGCATTTGGCCGGTGTTCCACAGACGGGCACATCGACGGCGCTGCTTGCGCCTGTGTAGGCGGCTATCTGGTTGTAATTACTGGCCTGAAAGCCCGCCACGTTGCCGCGCATACGGTCGCCATATTCAATAGCCAGCTGGGAGCCTATGGTCTGGAATTGGGCCATTTTTGAATACTGCAGCGATGAAGCCGTTAACCCGCTCAGTGCCAGCAAGCCAAACGACATGATCAGCATGGTGATCAGGACTTCCAGCAGGGAGGAGCCTTGTTGTGAGTGGTATAAATTTAGTCGCATGTTTCAGTCGAGTTATTCATGATCCGGGTACGCCCTGACGAGCCGATGCAGACGCAGCGCAGTCTGGCGGTATTTTTTGACCGGGAATTAAACGTGAACGTCGATAAGCCAGAACTCATCAGGCCGGTGGGGCGAAAGGTCAGTTTGGTAGAAGAAATACTTCGCTCAATGCCGCCCGTATCGGTCATGGCACCCTGCACGCGCAGCAGCACGTCACCGCTGGAAGCTGCACCCATCTGTTCATCGCCGTCGCGGTCGGCAAAAGCAATCCAGCCAGATTGCCAGCCCGTTCCGCTGGTCGCACAGGTGGGCGCGTCGGCGTTCGGGTTGTCGCTACGGCAAACGACTACCTGAACACTACGTTTCAGGGCTTCCGAGCGCGCCAGGCTAATGGTCCCGATAAAACCGTTGACCTGGCCGGAAATCGTGTTGCCTTCGATCAGGTTGCTCATCATGGGAACGCCAAACGTCACCAAAAGGGCACCGATGCTGACGGTGACCATCAACTCAATCATCGTGAAACCACGGGAAAACAACAGCTTTGACATCGCTTGAGCTTAACGGCCTGGGCCGCCTGCCTGCACAGGCAACCGATGAGCGTGTACTTTGGGGCGCTGAACGGTAACAGAAAGTTCCCGCCCGCCAATCATCGGTTGCATGAATGACAATGTCTTTCATGCTTAACAAAAACACACCTCCCATGCAGGCCAGCCTGGCGCTGGCACGCGAAGCACTTTTCACCACCAGCCCAAACCCGCGTGTCGGCTGCGTTCTGACTTCTGCGGCGGGTGAAATCATCGGCCTGGGTAGCACCCAGGCAGTGGGCGGCCCGCACGCGGAAATCATGGCCCTGCGCGATGCAGCGGCCAAAGGCCGCTCAGTCAAGGGCGCAACGGCCTGGGTCACGCTGGAGCCTTGCTGCCACCACGGGCGTACCGGCCCGTGCTGCGACGCGCTGATTGCAGCGGGCATTAAAAAAGTCGTTGCCTCGATGACGGACCCCAACACGCTCATTTCCGGGCAGGGTTTTGAGCGCCTGCGCGCCGCTGGTATCGAAGTCGAAGTCGGCCCCGGCGCGGCCGAGTCGCGTGAACTGAATATCGGCTTTTTCAGCCGCATGGTGCGCAAGACGCCTTGGGTGCGCATGAAAATCGCCTCGTCGCTGGACGGCACAACTGCGCTGGTCAGCGGCCATAGCCAGTGGATTACCTCGCCAGCGGCCCGCGCCGACGGCCATGTCTGGCGCGCACGCGCCTGCGCCGTGCTCACGGGCATAGGCACCGTACTCAAGGACGATCCCCAGCTCGATGTCCGGCTGATCAAAACGCCGCGCCAGCCGGGGCGCATCATTGTGGACAGCCGCCTGCAGACGCCACCGGGCGCGGCGATTTTCAAAACCGGCGGGCCGGTCTGGATTTATTGCGCCGTGCGCGATGCCGCCAAAGAAGCCGCCCTGACGGCCCAAGGCGCGACAGTGACCTGCCTGCCCGACGGCCACGGCCAAGTGAACCTGATCGCCATGATGAAAGATCTGGGCAAGCGCGAAATCAACGAACTGCATGTCGAATCAGGCAGCCGCCTCAACGGCGCCCTGATCCGCGACAAGCTGGTCGATGAATTTTTGATCTACCTCGCACCCAAACTGATGGGGCCAGGTCGGGGCATGGCCGCTTTTGGGCCGCTGCAGTCGCTTTCCGGCGCGGTTCAACTGCAGTTTCAATCCACCGAGCAGGTGGGCGCAGACCTGCGGGTGATCGCCCGCGTGTCGGGGCGCAACTGGTTCTAACGGCGGGTCTTTTCCGGGCCATAGTTGGGCGGCGCGGCGGTATCGGTGTTTTCCCTGCGAAAATAGCCGGATGTTTACTGGAATCATCACCGGCATGGGACGCATCGTTGCCATCCATAGCCTGGGCAGCTCTTCTCATCATGGCAAACGACTCACCATTCAAGCGCCGCCGGGTTATCTCGATGATGTGGGTTTGGGCGACAGCATTGCGCACAACGGCGCTTGCATGACCGTCACGTCGCTGGACGCGCCCGCCAGCCAGTTCACCATCGACGTTTCCGCCGAATCGCTGGACAAGACCTGCGGCCTCGACCAAACCGGCATCATTAACCTCGAAAAAGCCCTGCGCGCCAACGACCGGCTCGGCGGTCACATGGTTTCCGGCCATGTGGACGGGATTGGCCGCGTGACGCATTTCGCGCAGATCGGCGAAAGCTGGGCGCTGCGCATTCTCACGCCGCAAGCGCTGGCTAAATACCTCGCTTATAAAGGCTCGCTCACCGTCAACGGCGTGAGCCTGACGGTCAACAGCGTGACCGATCTGCCCGCCACCAAGCAAATGCCAGCGGGCTGCGAAGTCAGCATCAACCTCATTCCGCACACGGTTGAAAACACGGCGCTGGGCCAGCTGGCCGCAGGCTCCCAAGTCAACCTCGAAATCGACCTGATTGCGCGCTACGTTGAACGCATGCTGCAAGACACCTCTTCACCCCAATAACTGCTTTTTTTGATGCCTACTTTCATTTCCCCTGTTGAAGATATCGTGGCCGACATGCGCGCTGGGCGCATGGTCATTCTGGTCGATGAAGAAGACCGCGAAAACGAAGGCGACTTGGTACTTGCCGCCGATCACGTCACGCCCGAAGCGATCAATTTCATGGCCAAGTTTGGCCGTGGCCTGATTTGCCTGACGCTGACACGCGAACGCTGCGAACTGCTGAACCTGCCGCCTATGGTCGAGCGCAACGGCGCGCAGTATTCGACCGCTTTCACCGTCTCGATTGAAGCGGCTGAAGGCGTGACCACTGGCATTTCCGCTGCTGACCGCTCGCGCACGGTGCAAGCCGCCGTGGCCAAAAATGCCCAGGCCAGCGATCTGGTGCAGCCCGGCCACATTTTTCCGCTACAGGCCGTCGATGGCGGCGTGTTGATGCGCGCCGGTCACACCGAAGCTGGCTGCGATTTGGCCGCGATGGCGGGCTGCTCGCCCGCTGGCGTGATCTGCGAGATCATGAACGACGACGGCACGATGGCGCGCCTGCCGGACTTGCAACTATTTGCCGCCGAACACGGCCTGAAAATCGGCACCATTGCCGATTTGATTGCGCACCGCAGCCGCAATGATTCGCTGATCAAAAAAGTCGGCAGCCGCACG
>CAIYKK010000269.1 GCA_903926695.1 uncultured Burkholderiales bacterium | reverse complement strand
GGCTGCGCGGCATGGGCCAAGGCTGGCGCGGGCGTCCATTGCGGCGCCAAAAACCAGTCGTCGAAAGAAGCCAGGCGCTGCAGGGCTGGCGGCTTGGGCGGACGGCTTTCAAGGGCTTTTTCTGGGGATTTTTCTGGGGATTTTTGCGGCGGATTTTCCAGCTGAAGATGCGCGGGCGCGCCCGGCTCAATCCAGTGGCGCTGATGCTCAAAAGCGTAGGTCGGCAACGAAATGCGCCGCCCCTGCGCAAAGCCGCGCACCGACTCCCACGCCGGGGTCACGCCACGCGTCCAGAGCAGGCTCACGGCGGCAAGCATCAGCGCGAGGTCAGCGCCGAGTTCGCGGGTCTGGCCGGTCGATGGCAAAATCGTTCGCGGCTGGCCCCGGCTGTTTTGGCGCGCCAGCGCGCACAAGCCTTGACCCGGCCCGGCTTCAATAAACACCGTCTCCGGCGCCCACTTCAGCAGCGTCTTAAAACCGTCCGCAAAACGCACCGGCTCGCGCAGGTGCCAGACCCAATAATCTGGATCGGTGATGATGTCGGGATCAGCCCAGGTGCCCGTGAGGCCGGAAATCAACGGAATCACCGGCAGGTGCAAACGCACCAAGTCCAGCCGCTGGCGAAAGCGCTCCAGAATGCCATCAAGCAGCCGCGAATGCGCCGCCACCTGAATGCGCAGCCGCCGCCCTTGCAAACCCTGAGCGGCCAGACGCTGCTCCAGCGCCGCAATGGCCTCCAGCGACCCCGACGCCATGCACGAATCGGGCGCGTTGACCACGGCAATGTCGAGCGCCAGCCCGGCCATCAGGACGCGCAATTTTTCCTCCGGCAGATCGACGGAAAGCATGCCGCCCGCAGGCACGGTTTCAAACAGCTGGCCGCGCAGCACCACCAGCGCCAGCGCGTCTTCAAGCTGCATCACCCCGGCAATGCAGGCCGCCGCGTAGTCGCCCGCGCTGTGGCCGATGACGGCGGCAGGCGTGATGCCCCAGCTTTTCCACAACTGGGCCACGGCATATTCCAGAATGAATAGCGCGGGAATGGCGTAAGAGAGTTTTTCCATCGCGGCCACGGCGTCGGCGCAATCGGCGCTGGTCTCGAACATCACGGCGCGCAAATCGGCGGGCGCGTCCGCTGGCAGCAGGTTGAAACAGGCATCAATGGCTTGGCTGAAACCCGACTGGCCCAGCAGCTCGCTGCCCGCGCCGGGGTAATGCGCGCCACCGCCGGGAAACATCAGCACCACGCCGGGCGCTTGCGCCAGCGCTTTGCCCGTGGCGCACGCGCCCCGGCTTTTGCCGTCCAGCCCGGCGCGCAGGCTGTCCACATCGGACGCCACGATGGCGCAGCGGTGCTCAAAAGCTTTGCGCCCGACCTGCGTGGTGTAGGCCGCATCGTCCAGCCTGAAACCCTCGGGCGGCGCGGCGAGAAAGTCGTGCCATTTGGCCTTCAGGCGCTCCAGCGAGGCCGGGCTGCGCGCCGAAAAATGAAACACCTCCGGCTGCGATGACGCAGGAAGCACTTCAACGGCGGGCGGCTCCTGCACGATCACATGCGCGTTCGTGCCGCCCACGCCCAGCGCATTGATGGCGGCGCGGCGCGGGTGGCTGGCCTGCTGCGGCCAGGGTTTGGCGTGATCGACGACATAAAACGGGGTTTTTGCCATGTCGATGCGGGGATTGGGCTGGCTAAAGTTCAGGCTGGCCGGAATCAACTGGTGGCGCAGCGCCAGACAAACCTTGATCAGCGACGCCGCGCCAGCGGCAGTATCGAGGTGGCCGATGTTGGTCTTGAGCGAGCCGATGCCGCAAAAACCGCGAGCGCCGCCGACGCCACTGGCACCGCCGCCGTAAGCCTGACTCAGCGCGGCCAGCTCAATCGGGTCGCCGACGGGCGTGCCGGTGCCGTGCGCTTCAATGTAAGAAATGCTGGCCGCATCAACGCCCGCCACGGCCAGCGCTTCGGCAGCGGCGCGCGCCTGCCCCTCGACGCTGGGCGCGAGGTAGTCCGCCTTGCCAGCCCCGTCGCTGTTGACCGCCGAGCCGCGAATGACGGCGTAGATGTTGTCGCCGTCCTGCAGCGCGTCTTCCAGCCGGCGCAGAACGACGATGGCCGCGCCGCTGCCAAACACCGTTCCCTTGGCCCGGCTGTCAAAGGCGCGGCAGTGACCATCGGGCGAGAGGATGTCGCCGTCGGTGTGGCGGTAGCCGTGGCGGTGCGGCAGCTCGATGCTCACGCCGCCCGCCAGCGCCATATCGCATTCGCCCGAGAGCAGACTCTGCGCGGCCACATGCACCGCCACCAGCGAGGTCGAGGAGGCTGTCTGAATCGTGATGCTCGGGCCTTTGAGGTCGAGCAGGTACGACAGGCGCGAG
>CAIYKK010000268.1 GCA_903926695.1 uncultured Burkholderiales bacterium | reverse complement strand
GGCAAGACGGCGGCTGCACTGGAGATAGCACGCCACCACGCCGTGGAAATCATCAGCGTGGACTCAGCCCTGGTCTATCGTGGCATGGACATTGGCACGGCCAAGCCCACGGCGCAGGACCAGGCCGCCGTGGTGCATCACCTGATTGATATCCGCGACCCGCTGCAGGCCTATAGCGCGGCAGACTTCGTGCGCGACGCAAGCAGCCTGATCCTTGACATTTCTGCACGCGGCAAGCTGCCGCTGCTCGTGGGCGGCACCATGCTGTATTTCAAGGCGCTGTTTGACGGCCTCGACGACATGCCGCCCGCCGACCCGGCCATTCGCGCCGCCATCGCCGAAGAAGCCGCCGCCCAAGGCTGGCCCGCACTGCACGCTGTATTAGCGCAAGTCGATCCGGTGACGGCGGCGCGGCTGGCGCCCAACGATTCGCAGCGCATCTCGCGGGCGCTGGAGGTGTTTCGCGTCTCGGGCCAGCCGCTGTCGTTTTTCCACCAGCACAGGGCGGCGGGCGGCGCGGGCAGCGCAAACGGGACGAGTAGCGCGATTGCGATTGACGTGGGCGGTGCAGGCAGTGCGGGCGGCGCGGACGATGCGGGCGGCGCGGGCAACGCTGGCGGCGCTGGGAATGCTGGCACAGCAGCGCCCGCGCCCCACGCCATGCCGCTGATTTCCCTCGAACCGCTGGAACGCGCCTGGCTGCACGAGCGCATTGCCCAGCGCTTTGACGCCATGCTGGGAGCCGGTTTTATCGACGAGGTGAAAACCCTGCGCCAGCGCGGCGATTTACATGCCGATTTGCCGTCCATGCGCTGCGTCGGTTACCGGCAGGCGTGGGAGGCGCTGGACTCGCTCGAAATGGCGGCAGCGGGCGGAACAGTCGCAGCAGTGAACAAAACAGCCGCTGCCAAAACGGCAGACGAAACCGTCACACCCGCAGCCACAAACACAGCCGCCGCAAGCTCAAACAGCAAAGCGCGCAAGCCGCAGGGCAAACCCGCCCCAACCGCCTTCAGCGAATTGCGCGACAAAGGCATTTTTGCCACGCGCCAGCTTGCCAAGCGGCAAATTACCTGGCTGCGCTCGATGCCGCAGCGCGAAGTGGTGGCTTGCGACGCGCCCGACGCGCTGGCGCAGGTACTGGCACGGGTTCAAGCCCACATCGACACTAGCACCAAGGCCACCGCGTGAACGCCGCCAGCCCGCCGAACACCTCCAGCGCCATGCAGACAGCCAGTTCCGTGAACCCAGCCAGCGCCACGCACACAGCCAGCCCCGTGAACGCTGCCACCTCGGTCAATACCATAACAACCAGCCGAATCACCGCTGCCCGCCCCGCGCCCTCCGGCCTTCAGTTAAGAAACCTCAGCAAGCGCTACGGCGACACGACCGTGTTCAGCCATGTGACGCTGGACGTGGTGCCGGGCGAATTCGTCGCCATCGTCGGCGAGTCGGGCGTGGGCAAATCGACACTGCTCAACTGCATGGCCGGTCTCGACAGCTGGGATGAAGGCACGGTCACGCTGAACGGCGCGGACCTGGGCGCCATGAGCGACGATGAGCGCGCCCTGCTGCGCCGCCGCCATGTCGGTTTTGTGTTTCAGGCGTTTCATGTGCTGCCGCATCTGGACGTGGCGCAGAACGTGGCGCTGCCGCTGTTGCTGCTCAAGCAGCCGGACGATGCCCGCGTGCAGGCGCTGCTCGAAGCGGTTGGGCTTGGCGGCTTGGGCCAGCGTCTGCCGCAGCAGTTGAGCGGCGGCCAGCTGCAGCGCGTGGCGATTGCGCGGGCGCTGATTCACCGGCCCGGCCTGCTGCTGGCCGACGAGCCGACCGGCAACCTCGATCCGACCACCGCCGCCAAAGTCATGGATGCGCTGGTAGCGCAAACCCGCGAACACGGCGCGGCGCTGGTGCTGGTGACGCACTCCGAAGCTGCCGCCGCCCGCGCTGACCGGGTGCTGCATCTGGGCAGCAGCGGCATTTCAGGCTGAGGGCTGAGGGCTGAGGGCTGACGACTGACGCTCAATCCGCCTGACGCCAGCGCCCCGAATCCGGGCACACACTGGCCGGTGCGCCATTGAACCAAACCTGCTCTTCATCCAGCAACAGCGAAGTCGAAGCGTCAATGTCGAAGACGATTTGAAGTGCCTGTCCGACATTGGCATCCTCAATGGGCAGCTCCCAAGTCAGAAAGACCTGGCTGAAATCCTGGTCGCCGGGAAAGTCGGCCCCTCAAAGCCGCCGCTGTGGCGCGCAATGACGCCGTGCGGCTGGCCGGTATCGAAGATCACCGCCGTCCCCCGGCGCAGCGGGATGCGCTGGCCCGTCGCGGGAAAATGCAGGTCCAGCCCCTTGTCTTCGCTGATGAACAGATTGCAAAAGGCCGCCGCGCCGTAGTGTGCGCCGTCATGGTGGTAGGTCGCGCCACGGCAGGCCATCAGGGCCACATCGCTGGCGGCCAGCACCTGACGCAGGCCGAGCGCGCGCGTCCAGTCGGCCAGCGCCTGCACACAGTGCCGGTAGTCCGGCCAGCGCATGCGCGCCCGCGCCAAAGGCAGTTCTTCAACATCGCCGGGCTCCAGGTTCAGGCGCTGGGCTATGTCTCGTTCCCAGTCGGCGATCAGCCGGGCCGGGGGCGCGGGCAGGTCCAGCGTGGTGAAAAACACCCTATCGCTGACGCTGCGGCTGCGAATCACGTCGCCGCTCCAGAAATAGGAAATCAAGCGGTTTGGCACGCGAGCCGGTTCAGGCGCGTGGGTCATTCGATGACAAAAGCGCGCCTGACTTCTTGCGCGTCAATCGAGCGCGCCGCGCCGAAACCGGCCACCTGGCGGGCCGCGTTCGGCGTGATGGCGACAAAGCGAAAGTCGCCCAGCTGCGTCATGAATTCGGCCTCCGGGAATCTGGCCACGTAGGCCGCCCGGCAGGCCTGCCACGCCGGGCTTTCAGGCTCCAGCACCTGGGCCAGTCCGTCAAGCGTGACGCGTGGCAAGGCATGCACTGGCGCGCCCGGCTCTTCGGCGCGCATCACGAGGACCGACACGTCTGGCCGGGCCTGCAGATTTCCGGTGTGGACCGCCAGGCCGCTGACGTGGATGACCAGACAGCCCAGCGACGGCTCCAGCGCATAAGGCACCATCGAGACAAAGGGCTTGCCGTCGTCGCCGACGGTTCCCAAGGCCGCGACCCGGCTCGAATGCAACAGAGCGCGCAGCTCAACAGTCAGTCTGGATTCGTGCGGCATGAGGGCTTTCCTGAAAAACGAAGGGTTGAACAAAAGTCTGACCGTCATTTATAGCAGTCAGGCGTTTTGACGGCCAAGCAACACTCGGCCGGGCCGATGTTGGCGGTGATTTGCAGCCTGATCATCATTGGCAGCCCCGGCGCGAGGGGGACATCGGTGCCGCAAATCGTGGTGGTTTTTCATCCGCTGTTGCGTGGGGCTGGAAAGGCACAATCAACCGATGCGCGCCCTACTCCAAACTTTTTCGTGGCAGGAACTCCGCCACCACCCGTGGCGCAACGCCGCCGCCGTCGTGGCTGTCATGCTGGGCGTGGCGCTGGCGTTTTCCGTGCATCTGATCAACGCGTCGGCGCTGTCCGAGTTCTCGCAGGCGGTGCGCGCCGTCAACGGCCAGCCCGATCTGGAACTACGCGCCGCGCAGGGAAGTTTTGACGAAGCCCTGTACGAGCGCGTCGCCAACGACCCGCAGGTCGAAATCGCCAGCCCGGTGCTGGAAATCAGCAGCTACGCGCTCGACCTGAACGGCGACAGCACCAAACGCCAGCCACTGCGCATCGTCGGGATTGACGCGCTGGCCGTCGCCTCGGTGGCACCGGCGCTGATACCGGTACCGTTTGCAGCGCCAGCCGCATCGGGTCCATTGAGCAAGAACCCATCCAGCCGCTCCAATCAACCAAGTCAATCGGGTCAATCGGGTCAATCGGACACGGTAAACCCATTGGAGCCGACGAACCAATCTAGCCAATCTGGCACGGCAAGCCCATCGGGGCAAACAAGCACATCCGGCGAACCGGGCAACAGCGCCCCATCAGGCACCCAGCCAGAAGCCGGGCGTTTCGCCATCTTCGCGCCGGGCACGGTGTTTCTGAACCCGGCGGCGCGGCAGCTCTTCAGCGCCCGCGAGCTTGAACTGCAAGACGGCCTGCAACTGCG
>CAIYKK010000267.1 GCA_903926695.1 uncultured Burkholderiales bacterium | reverse complement strand
GGCAATGCCCAACTGGCGCAAATCGGTCAGTTCGATGGAAGCCTTGGTGCGGTTTTCTTTCTCGCCTACTTCTTCTTCCTCTTCTTCCTCTTCTTCCGTTTGAACCATTCCAACCGCTTCTTCACCCGCCCACACCATGCCTTTGCCATGATTGAGTCGCAAAAACGGGTAAGGACGGCCATAACTTTGGCCTTTACGCCGCTGTTTAAGCACTTCGGATTCGACAAAGGGACGACCCGTTTCATCCAGCGCAATCGACAGCTCGTAGGTCATCGGGCGTTCGCCCTTGGCTTCGCGGTAATAGATTTCAAACCGGATAGGTTCCGTCGTGCCTCTGGAGCGCAGCCGCTCAAAGCCACCGCGCTGTTTCATGTCGCAGGCCTGCTCCACGTCATGCGTCAGGCAGTCAGCCACAAAACCAAAGGCGTCAAACAAGGTGCTTTTGCCCACCCCGTTTTTGCCAATCACCACGGTAAACGGCGTCAGCGGCGTGCCACCCTGCTGGGAAGAGAGCTTGCCCAGCGTCACATCGCGCAAGGCGCGGTAGTTTTGAACGCGGAAACCTTCGATTAGGGCCATTGGTTGTCTTTCATGGATTTTTACCCGACTCATTGAATAAGCGGAAACCCGCAAATTCGAGTCACTTTCACTTTTTGATGGGTTCTGAAAATGCGCGCTGCCCATCCGTGATGGCCTTCAGTAATGCAGCCCGTTCTTCATGTTGGGCTGCGGCAAGATTACGAATCTCAATTTGAAATGCCTTGATCTGAGCATCGCTTTTCTGACTTGATTCATTAGAGTCAATAGAGCTTTTGTAAGAAAAATAGGAGGAAATCACAAGGCCAATCACAGTGAGAATCAAACCAGCAGCAGCTATATACATAGCGACTTTTGTCTGTCGTCCTGTATCTTCTGAATTTTTTATGTAGTTAACTTGCATACTTAGCGCTGTGTCATTCATGCTGCTGATAAGTTGGGCAGCCTGCGCCGCCATCGGTCGCAAGTCTTCAATCTGCTTAACGACGTTTTCAAGCGTCTTGTTTGTCTCGTAAATTGGGTTCTTCGGAATATGAAGCTCCGGCATGGGATGAGCCAACACATCCAGCTTGGGTTCTGCGATATTTGGCCTATCAAACTTCAGACTGTCTGTGTACTTGGAAATAGTGTTCTGTAGCTGATCTGAAAAATCGATATTTTTTCGTATGGTATCCAAAGTAGCTTCTGAGAAAACAGGTTTTGACACTGACTCGATCATACGCATCCGTTGCGCCTTCTGCTCGGCAGCATAATGACGAAAGGCACGAACGATAAAATCACAAGACGACTCATCAACCAACTTCTCAATGTCACTTCCTTCATGGGTCTTGAGAAGAGGATATTTATTTTTAAAAACCAATTTATCTGCAAACTCTTCGAGTTCCGCATCAGTCACAACCATTAATTCTTCTGCCGTAAAGCGCGGATTATTTCCCGGATCGTTTTCTTCGGAAACCCCATCAACAGGCCGTCGAGCCACCTCTCCAAACAACCAGCGGACGAGATCAAGGCCATGAACATTAGAAATCTCTAATTTTTTATCTATTTGCGATAGGTGACTGGTTTTTAGAGAAATGCAAATTGCGCGTCCCAATGAGTTCAACTCCATAGCAAACTCCCCCATCCGGGCTAATTTTTTAATATCGAAAGTCATTTTTTAATTATCCACCTTAAATATTTTTATCACCTCATCATCTAGGTGACTAGGTAGTGCTTTTGTTGAACTGATATTACTCGCTCAAGAGTTAGCAAATTCTCCAAAAATGCTGAATCTTTGGGTAAATAATTCTTGCCAACCATCAATATGGTGCCTGAACAATCAGTCAAAATTAAACGACTACCCCACACTGGATCAAGGTATTCTAGGGTTGAAAAGTCTGTAGGCACGCAAATACGCCTTACAGACAAGACTTTTGTAAAGTCTGCTGCAAGTTCCAGACGAAACCGCAGTCGATGGACTGCGGGATGAAGTGCTTTACGGCGCTTGTTTGAAAATCCGCCCAAACAGTCCGTTCATGATTTCCATCAGCGGCGAGTCGCGGGGTGGCTGCTGCGGTGCGGGCTGCGGCTGTTGCTGCGCGGGCGGCTCGGGCGGCTGCGGCGGTGCCTTGAAGCGCGGAATCTCGAACTCGGCGCCGGGGTCGAGCAGGCGGCTGCGGAAGGCCTGCTGAAACACCTCGCCCACAATCGGCAGCGCGCTGCGGGCGCCCTGGCCCCAGTTGCCCATCGTCACACTGTTGTCGTTAAAACCCACACGCGCCCCGGCCACGAGTTGCGGATTCATCATGATGAACCAGCCGTCGGTGTTGTCCTGCGTGGTGCCGGTCTTGCCCGCCACGTCGGCTTCGATGCCGTAGCGGCTGCGAATCGCCTGGCCCGTGCCCTCGTCAATCACGCCGCGCATCACATCGACCAGCGTCAGCGCGTGCTCGTGCGGCATGGCCGGGGCGGGTTCGCTGGCGGGCGCGAAGGTTTCCAGCACCTGGCCGTTGCGGCCTTCCACGCTGTTGACCAGCACCGGCACGCGGTAAGTGCCGCCGTTGGCGATGGAGCCGTAGGCCGCCACCATTTCCAGCAACGTGACCGGGCTGGTTCCCAACGCCAGCGACGGCACCACGTCGAGCTTGCTGCTACGCACGCCCATTGCCTGCGCCAGTTGGGCGACGCTGGCGGGGCCGACTTTTTGCATCAGCTGGGCGGTGATGGTGTTTTTGGAGTGGATCAGCCCGTCGCGCAGCGTCGTGGGCAAGCCGGTGGGCGGCGTGGAATCGCTGGGCGTCCAGACCTGACCGCCGCCGGAGTCGATGGCTACGGCCTCGTCCATCAAGGTGTCCATCGGGCTTAAACCCTGCATGAAGGCCGCGCCATACACAAACGGCTTGAAGGTCGAACCCGGCTGTCGCCGCGCCTGGCTGACGTGGTCAAACTGCTCCTGCGCAAAATCGCGGCTGCCCACCCAGGCGCGCACTGCGCCGCTGCGCGGGTCCAGCGCCAAAAAACCAGCCTGCAGCAGCGGACGCTCCTGCCCGGCCTTGCGCTGGCCGTCAGCGAGCTTTTGCAACTGAATCAACTGGCGCGTCACGGCCTGATTGGCCAGCTTTTGAATCTGCGCGTCTATCGTGGTGCGGACCCGCAGGCCGTCGGACATGATGTTGTAGCCCTTGAGGTCGGCCCAGGCGAGCAGCCATTTGCGCAGGTGCTGCGCGACGTGGGGGGCGGCGCCCTGCATGTCGATCTGGCGCTCAAAATTGACCTTGAGCGGGCGCTTGGCCAGCGCCTCAACTTTGGCCGGGTCCAGGCCGCCGTACTTGACCATCTGGGCCAGCACCACGTTACGCCGGATGCGGGCGCGCTCGGGGTTTTGCACCGGGTTGTAGTAACTCGTGCCCTTGAGCATGCCAATGAGCGTGGCACTCTCCAGCACATCGAGTTTGCCCGCCGATTTGTCGAAATACGTGCGCGCCGCCATTTCGATGCCGATGGCGTTGTAGAGAAACGGCACGGTGTTGAGGTAAACCTCCAGGATTTCCTGCTTGCTGTACATCGACTCGATCTTGACGGCGGTAATGGCCTCCTTGACCTTGCGAATGAGCGTGGCAGAGTGGCCGATTTCCTCGGTGTAAAAATTGCGCGCCAGTTGCTGGGTGATGGTTGAGCCGCCCTGCAAATCGCCCGAGAGCGTGCTCAGCAGCGCCCCGCCAATGCGCCGCACGTCAATGCCGTGGTGCTCGTAAAAACGGTGGTCTTCGGTGGAAACCAGCGCGCTGACGACGTGGGGCGAGATGGCATCCAGCGCCACCCAGCGGCGATTCATGCGCTTGTACTCGGCCAGCAGCGAGCCGTCGGAGGCCAGCAGCACCGAGGGCACCTCGGACTTGGCCTTGACCAGATCAACCACGCTGGGCGTCAAGGGCACCACCGCGATCACAAAGATCAGCAAGCCAAACACCGCCATCACCGCCAGCCACGCCATGATGTACAGAGGATGCATGCGCAGTGTGCGCAGCAGGCCAAATTCCCGGAGGTGTAAAAACAAGGTTTTCATTAAGTTACAGCGCTTTCCCCAGCCGCGCCACGCCTTCTTCGATTTTGGCGAGATCAGCGGTGGCAAAGCTCAGGCGCAAAGTCGCCAGATCAGGGCTGGCGGCGTAAAACGGCGATCCGGGCACAAAGGCCACGAGCTGCTCAATCGCTTTTTTGGCAAATTCGCTGGCGTTTTGCGTTTTGCCGCCCTCGCCCGTCAATCTGGCCCAGAAAAACAGCCCGCCCTGCGGCTGAATAAATTCAAGCGCCCCGCCCAGCTCGCGCTGGAGCGCCGCACCCATCGCCTGGGCGCGCTCGCCGTAAACCTGACGCACATGCGCGAGCGTGGCAGGCATACGCCCGCCTTTTAAATACTGCGCAGCGGTGGCCTGGGCAAAGGTGCTGGTGTGCGCGTCGCTGAACTGCTTGCACATCACGGCGTTGGCCAGCAGCGCGGGCGGTCCAATCAGCCAGCCGATGCGCAGGCCGGGCGACAGCACCTTGCTCAGTGACCCGCAATGCGCCAGCAAGTCGCGGCTGCCGGGAACGCTTTCACTCAGCGCCAATAAAGACGGGGGCGGCGCGTCGCCGAAGTACAAATCGCCATACGGGTCGTCTTCGACGATCAGCGTGTTGTGGCGCACGGCCATTTCCAGCACTTGCTGGCGGCGCGCCAGACTCAGCAGCGCACCGCTCGGGTTGCCAAACGTCGGGATCAGATAGACAAACTTGGGCTTGTGCTCGGCGATGAGCTGCTCCAGCACGTCGGCGCGAACGCCGTGGGCGTCAATCGGCGCGCTGATGACTTGAGCGCCGTAGAGCCGGAAGCACTGAATCGTGGCCAGAAACGTCGGGCCTTCAACGATCACCTTGTCGCCCGGATT
>CAIYKK010000266.1 GCA_903926695.1 uncultured Burkholderiales bacterium | reverse complement strand
GGCATGCGTGACAGCAAACTGCACAGCACATCATTGCGTGGCAAAGACATGCGTGTCATCGTGTCAATCGACATGGTGTTGGCCAGCGGGCCGGGCACACATATTTCGAGCCGGTCGGAAAACATAAAGAAACGAATGCGCGCGCCATGTATGGAGTAATCGCGGTGCGCCACCGCATTCACAATGGCCTCGAAAACCGCCCGGCGGCTGTATTGCGGGTGCTCGACGCGGCCCAGCTCTTTGGTGGCCGGAACCTGCATGTGTCGCATGGCAAAACCAAAGGCATCCCAAATTTGATCTGTAATCGGGCCGGTAAAGTCTTTGGCATCGATTTGATCTGCTGGATCGTTCACCAAGCCCCGGTAAGCCACTGCCTGAATATAAGCACCCCGAATCCACTCGGAAGGATTTTCGGTACACAGTAAAACGCCGGCAACCGTCAAAACTGATTTTCCATCGACATCGGTCAACAAATGCAAACGCTTGAGTTGTGTGCTTTCATCGCCTTCATCAGCATGCAAAAACGGTTTGATCATGCGCCATGGCAGCGTTTCAAAGTCAGGAGCCTGGGTAACGGCTTGTTCTTCAAACCGGATCAATCGTGCCTGGCTGCGCTGCTGAAAAAGGCGGGCTAGATAATCTGAGCGCATTTCCCGCTTGGCATGACCGACGCGGTGCAAATAGCCGCCGGGACTCCGATGCACCCACAAGCTTCTGGGAATATCCACGACGATAACAACACGCAAGCTGCCATCGGCGGCAGCGAGTTCGACGTGCTGCGTCTGGTAATCCAGCTCGGGTTCAATGCGGTCTTTCAGCGCATTGCCCAGCCATTGCTCAACGCCGTCCAGGTCATTGAGCGCAATGCCTGTGATTGAGCGCGTTTTGTCGTCAACGCCCAAGATTAGTTGTCCGCCTTTGGTGTTGGCAAAGGCGGCGGCCTCGTCGGCCACGCTGTCCGGGTGGGGTTCGTTGATTTTGCCCACACCGCGCCAGATTAACTGTTTGAGTTCCAGGTAAGAGTCTTCGCCCAGGCGGATGCGTTGTTGTAAATCTGTCGTATTCATGGTGCGGCCTTATTGAGACGGTAATCAGCCCCGCAGTTTGAGCTTGTCGGCGGAGTAGCCCAGCGACTCGGCCACGCTTTTGATGCCGAGCATGAAGTTGTCGTCGGCAATCCACGGCGCATAGACCGTCAGGCGCAGCGCGGGCGTGCCTGCGGCTTGCAGGGCGCGCAGGGTGTCGGTCAACTCGTTCATCGGTAGCGCCTGGACGATGAAGGCCACATCGGCGGCCTGGTACAGGTGCTGGTCTTTGACGGCGGTCAGCGGCGTGCTCAGCGGCAGGCCTTCGGCCAGCAGCAGGTTGTAAAGAATGCGCGGCAACTGCGCAGGCTGGGGCGTGGCGATGGCCGCCTGCAGGGCCAGCACGTCGGCCTGGGTGGCTTGCTGCAGCGGCTTTTGCAGGATGAGGGCTTGCGGGTCGTCCACCAGATCGAAGACGCGAAAGCCGGTATCGGCGGGCGCCGACGGGGCGGAGCCAGCCCCGGTGTCGGACGCAAAGCCTTCGAGCTGGGCGGGCAGCAGGGCGGAGGCTTGGGCTTTGGCGGCCTGTTCGGCCTCGATTTTGACCCCGGCGCGGCGCAGGCGCTCGGCGGTGATTTCAAAGATCGTCGCTTCGGGTTTATTCAGGGTTTCGGTGACGAAGCGGTGGGCTTCTTTTTGCTGCCTGGGGTCAATCGGCTGGGGGATTTGTACGAGGATGAATTGGCGCTGGCCGCCGT
>CAIYKK010000265.1 GCA_903926695.1 uncultured Burkholderiales bacterium | reverse complement strand
TTTTCAAATTCGTTGGCCAGCCAGCCCAGCGGATAACCGCGCGGGTTGCACACCACACGCACCGAACGCCGGGAGTCGCCCAGCCGGTAGTCGCAGCTGTCATGGGTATGGCCGTGAATCCAGATACTGGCGCCCAGCAGCACCTCGTTGGGCAGCCTGGAGCCAAAAATAGCCGTCACCGGATCGTTGGACCATTTGGGCGAACATGAATTTTTATGCGGGAAATGGTGAGTGAGCACGACTGTCCTGTCCGGCTCGCCTTTGGCCAGTTCGGCCCGCAGCCAGGCCATGCTTGCCTGATGGCGCAAAAGCGTGTGCTGCGCCGTCAGCCGCCTGGCGCGGGTTTTGTACACGGGATCCTGCGTTTCATCGCTGGGATCGAGCAGACTGCCGTAGGGTGCCAGCGGCTCGGCCGCAATCAGGCGAAAGTCGTTCAAGGCGTTCTCCGCCAGCCGCATGTTCTGCGAGCGCCGGGAGACGCCAAAATATTCAAAATCCGTCCACAGCGTGGTGCCCAGAAAGCGGATGCCTTCAATAGTCACGGCATCGTTTTCCAGAAAGTGAATGCCATGCAGGCCCGCCTGGACACGCAGCTGCAGCAGGTGCGCGTCCCAGTGCTGTTTGTAAAACTCATGGTTTCCGGCCACATAAATGATGGGCTTGCCGGGAAACAACGCCCGCGCCCAGGCCATCCCCAGCGCGCCCTTGTGAATGTCGCCCGCCAGCACAATGACATCGGCCGCACGGGCGGCCTCCATATCCGGCGCAAAGGGCGCAAACTCGACATGCAGGTCGGACAGGACATAAAGTTTCATCACGTATTCCTTCAAGCCTTTTTGATTTCAGACACCGGACACCAGATGGTGCAGGCGCTCGCGGAACTCCGCTGCGTTGGCTGCCACAAAACCCGTGTCACAGTTCACGGCCATGAGGTTTTGACTGCCCGGTCTGAACCACCAGTCCCGGTCATCCAGAGCCAGCCAGGGCGTGCCCGGTGGCCGGTTGGCCTGCAGCCAGGCCGTGCATTCCCACTCGCGCAGATACTCACCCAGATGCGATTGGCTGCGATCCCGCTGGCGGTGATCCGGCGTGACGCCCACGAGGCGCGGGGCCATATCGGCGGCAAAGTAGCGGCGCAGGTGTTCAACGGCAATCTCCTCATCCGCCCACTCCAGACGCCAAGCCGATGAAATGACAATCTCCACCTGCGGGAAGCCGCGCAAAATCTCCTCCACCAGCGGCAACTCCGACAGCATGTCTTTGGCAAAAGCAGGCTCCGGGTGCAGCACGCCGTCAAAATCAAGAAACAAAATCACGGCCCGCCTCCTTGCATGGCTTTTAACCTCGTCCGCAATTGACCCGAGTGCGCGGGTGTAAAAGCCGTCTCGGAGTCAAACACCATCAGGTTCTGGCAGAACGGCCGGAACCAGCCAGAGCGGTCGTCCAGCGCCAGCCAGGGCGTTCCTGGTGCCCGACTCGCTCTGAGCCAGGTTTCACACTCCCAGTGCCGCTGG
>CAIYKK010000264.1 GCA_903926695.1 uncultured Burkholderiales bacterium | reverse complement strand
CCGTATCGCCCGACAAGTGACATTTGGTAAGCAGCGCTACCGCCTGGCACTGGAATTGCATGTCATTGACAATGGACCGGGCGTGCCGGACTCCATCAAAGACCGCATTTTTTATCCCCTGGTATCGGGGCGCGAGGGCGGTTCGGGGCTGGGGCTGACATTGGCGCAAACCTTTGTCCAGCAACACCACGGTTTGATCGAGTGCGACAGTCGGCCGGGCCATACAGACTTCAAGCTGCTCATACCGCTGCCTTGAGAGAACCCGACCCCTGCCACTCCGGCCAAGGGGGCTGAATGCATAAAAAGGATAGCACGAGATGAAACCGATCTGGATCGTGGACGATGACCAGTCCATCCGGTTTGTTCTGGAAAAAGCCCTGCTGCGCGAAGATCTGCCCACGCGCAGCTTCACCAGCCCCCGCGATGTGCTGGCCGCGCTGGAAGTCGCCACCGAGGCCGATGGCCCGCAAATTCTCGTCAGCGACATCCGCATGCCCGGCGGCTCGGGCCTGGACCTGCTGGAAAAAGTCAAACAAAAGCTGCCCGGTCTGCCCGTCATCATCATGACGGCGTTTTCTGACCTGGACAGCGCCGTCTCGGCCTTTCAGGGCGGTGCGTTTGAATACCTGCCCAAGCCGTTCGATCTGCCCAAAGCGGTCGAGCTGATTCGCCGCGCCGTCGAAGAAAGCCAGCGCGAAGAAGTCGCCGAAGAGCGCATGGCCGAAGCGCCCGAAATGCTGGGCCAAGCGCCCGCCATGCAGGACGTGTTCCGCGCCATCGGGCGGCTCAGCCAGAGCATGGTGACGGTGATGATCACCGGCGAGTCCGGTTCGGGTAAAGAATTGGTCGCACGCGCGCTGCACAAACATTCGCCTCGCGCCAACGGGCCGTTCATTGCCATCAACACCGCCGCGATTCCCAAGGATTTGCTGGAAAGCGAACTCTTCGGCCACGAGCGCGGCGCGTTCACCGGCGCGCAGACGCTGCGGCGCGGGCGCTTTGAGCAGGCCGACGGCGGCACGCTGTTTCTCGACGAGATCGGCGACATGCCGTTTGATTTGCAGACGCGCTTGCTGCGCGTGCTCAGCGACGGGCATTTTTACCGCGTCGGCGGGCATAACGCCGTCAAGGCCAACGTGCGGGTGATTGCCGCCACGCACCAGGATCTGGAGCAGCGCGTTAAGGAGGGCGGTTTCCGCGAAGATTTATTCCACCGCCTGAACGTGATCCGCCTGCGCCTGCCCGCGCTGCGCGAGCGCCGCGAGGACGTGTTTATGCTCACGCGCCATTTTCTGCAGCAAAGCGCCAAGCAGCTCGGCGTCGAACCCAAGCGCATTTCGGACGCGGCCCTGCAGCAGTTGAGTCACTTTAATTTTCCGGGCAATGTGCGCCAGTTAGAAAACATCTGCCACTGGCTCACCGTGATGGCGCCCGCGCAGGTGATTGACCCCAAAGACCTGCCGCCCGAAGTGCTCAGCGCCACGCCCGACTGGAGCCAGACCCTGACGCTGGCCGACAGAAACGAAGCGGCCCGGCCCGAACGCATGGCAGCGCTGGACAAGACTCCCGCCCATTCGGCAGAGTTTTCTGCGCCCGCTGTGGCGCCTTCAGCTCCGGTTGCCAGCGAACCGGGCGAGCCGTCCGCTCACTGGGAGATCGGTCTGGAGGCCGAGGCGCTGGCGCTGCTGAACAGTGGCCGCAGCGATGTCTGGGATGTGCTGACGCGCCGCTTTGAGTCCCGCCTGATCCAGACCGCGCTGGCCACCACGCACGGACGCCGCATCGAGGCGGCGCACAAGCTGGGCATTGGGCGCAACACCATCACCCGCAAGATTCAGGAGCTGGGGCTGGAGTAATCGTGTCAGACAACGGCTGACAGTCTCAAGGCCTGAGCGCCTACACGCTGGTGGCCGACAAGCTCCGATCATCGCCACGACGCGCATCAACCGGCTTGGGTCGGCTATGCGGGTGGAAACGAAAGGCTGGTCATGAAACTGAAACCGGTAGCGCACCTGCGCCATTTTTGGAGCGGGCATCCGAAGTCGGCGGCTTATGCGGCTTTTGCCGCGACGGTGCTGGCGGGTTTTGTGGCTGCCGTGATGGTGGCGGGCAATGATGTGCCGCTGGTGCTGGGGGGTCTGTGAGTCTGGCCACGCCAGCAGGAGCCGGGGGTGTGGCCTAAGTTGGAGCACCATGTTTGAGGCGAAAAAACGGGGCGCGTGATGCGCCCCGTTGGCTGTGGGTGTTAATGATGTGTCAATCAGCTTTGCCGACTCTGGGTTCCTCCCTTGTTGGCGCCTTGGCCACCACCGCTGGCCTGACCGCCTTTGCGGCCCGCTTCGCGGGCTTCCTCGGAGGTGAACTCATGGGCGTGACCGCTTTCGTGGGCCGCTTTGCCGCCCTCCCTGGCGATTTCCCGCTGGCGCTCAGGGTCCATCGCGGCAAAACCGCGTTCGGATTTGCCGCTTGGCTTGCCGCTGGCGTTGCCTGGCTTTGCGCCTTGGCCCGCTTGGCCGCCACCTTGATTGCCTTGATTGCTAGAAGCCATTTGGATTGTCTCCTTCAAAAAACGCGTGGAATGGATGTATTTCCCCCGGCGCGTTCTTGGGTTGAAAGTGACCGGCCCGATTGCCCGCCACAGGTTCAATCTAAAAGTCGGCCCCGTTCGGTTTTGTCAGTATTGCCGTGGTAATTGATGTAGGACAAACGGAACAGTCCGCGCTGTGGCAAGCAGGCCAGCGCAACAGTAGGCTTGAAGCCGCCATGCTCATCAGTCAAGAAAAATCCTTACAGGGCCTTGCGCCACTGTCTCATGGGGGTCATCAACGGCGTGCCGCTAGATTTTCACTCTGGCTGACAGTCAGCCGCCTTCAATTTTTAAAGGGAACTGCTATGTACGCCTTCAACCTGAAGTTTGTGGCCGCTGTGGCTGTTGCGCTGTCCGCCTTGTTGACCCTCAGCGCCTGCAACCGCAAAGCAGATAACGCCAGCAAGTCTTCGACTCCCGCGCCCAGCAGCAGCACCACGCCCTCGACAGACAGCAGCCCGGCAGGCTCCACGGGGATGGGTTCGACAGGCACTTCTGGCTCGCCAGCGACGGGCAGCACCGGTTCTGCCAATGCGCCTGCGTATGGCAGCATGCCGCCTTCCAGCGCGCCCGCCAATAACCGCTGAGCCGTGGTTCTCAGCCCTGCGCCACCGGGCGGCTGGGGTCGCTGCACCAGTCGCTCCAGCTGCCTGCGTACAGGGCCGTTGGCCCGAGACCGGCCACTTCCATTGCAATCAGGTTGGGCAGGGCGCTGACGCCGCTGCCGCAGTGGTGGACGACGCTGGCCGGGGCGCGCTCGCCCAGCAGCGCTTCAAATTCGGCCCTGAGTTGCGCGGCGGGCTTGAAGGTGCCCTCGGGCGTGAAGTTCTGGCTGAAAGGGCGGTTCAGCGCGCCGGGAATGTGGCCCGCCACCGGGTCCAGCGGCTCGATTTCGCCCTTGAAGCGCGGCGTGGCGCGGGCATCGATCAGCGTTTGTGTCGGCTGGCCGAGCTGGGCCGCGACGTTTTCGGCATCAACCAGCCGCACCAGCGGGGCCGCGAGTTGGAAATGCGTCTGGAAATGGGCCGGTTCTTCGCCGTGGCTGACTTCGCCGCCAGCGGCCTGCCAGGCCTGCAGCCCGCCGTCGAGCACGGCCACGTTGGCGTGACCGGCCCATTTGAGCATCCACCACAGGCGTCCGCAGTAGTTGGCACCGTTGCGGTCATAAACGACGGCCTGCACGCCGTTGGCCAGGCCGATGCTGGAGAGCCAGGTGGCGAAGCGCTCGCGGTTGGGCAGTGGATGGCGTCCGCCCGAGGCCGGGGCGTCGGCGCCGCTGGCGGTGATCACGCCGTGCGGGCCGGGCACGCCGTGCCTGGCGCTGAGCGCGATGTCCAGATCGGCGTGGACGGCGCCGGGAATGTGCGCTGCCAGATACTGCTGCGCCCCGGCGCGGGGCTGCATCAAATCAAAACTGCAGTCAAACACGCGCACGGCTTGATGGCGGGCCATCAGGGCTTGGAGTTGCGCGGCGGAAATGAGGGTGGTGTAGGTCATGGTTCGGCGTTCCTTCAGAGGGGCTGATCAGTGTTCTTCTGCCGGGGCGTTGGGGGCGGCGCGCGCCCTTAGCACGGTGGCCGACACGGCGCTGGTGACGATGAGCGCCATGCCCGCCCAGCCGGTCAGGGGAATATTGTCGCCAAAAAGAATCAGGCTATAGAGCGCGGCAAAGACAATGCCCGCGTACTGCAAATTGGCCACCATCAGCGTGCCGCCGTGGTGCGTGGACATGGAATACGCCTTGGTCATGCACAACTGCCCGAGCGAGGCCAGGATGCCAATCGGCGGCAGCCACAGCGCATGCTGCCAGTTCCAGTCAGACGCGCCCGTCACCAGCATGCCCAGCGCGCCCGCGACGGTGGTGCCTGCGGCAAAGAAAAACACGGTGCGGATTTCCGGCTCGCCCATGCGCCCTATGGCCATGACCTGCATGTACGCAAAGGCCGCGCCCAGTCCCGAGAGCAGGCCAATCAGCCCGGCCAGACTCTGGTTTTGCGCGATGGCCGGGCGCAGCAGCATCACCACTCCGGCAAAGCTGGCCAAAATCGCCAGCACCAGCGGCCCTTGGTTGGGGATTTGCTGGCCGGGTTTGCCCAGCATCAGCGCGCCGCCGACCAGAAAAGCGGCAATCCACACGCCGCTCATGTAGTTCAGCGTGACGGCGGTGGCCAGCGGCAGATGGGCAATCGCATAAAACCACGCTGACAGCGACACCACGCCGATGATGCTGCGCCAGGCGTGCATGGCCGGGTAGCGCGTGCGTAGCGAGGTGCCGCTCAGGCGCGCATACGCCGCCATAAAAACCAGTCCGACCGCGCCCCGGTAAAACACCAGCTCGGCGCTGTGGAAATGCGCCGACGCAAATTTGACGCACACGCCCATCGAGGCGAGCAAAAAGGAGGACAGGAGCATCCAGACGGCTTGCATCGCGGGGTGTTTCTTGTTTTTTCAGCGGCGGCCTGCTGGTGGCAGCCGCCGCCATCGATCAGATCGTCTGCGTGGTTTTGCTGGCGCCCATTTCGCGGCGATACCACTGGTGGAAATGCTCCATGCCGTCTTCCATCGGGCTTTGGTAGGGGCCGAATTCGTTGTCGCCGCGCTGCAAGAGCGCCTTTCGGCCCGCGTCCATGCGCAGCGCCAGCTCGTCGTCTTCGATGCAGGTTTCCATGTAAGCGGCTTGCTGGGCCTGCATGAATTCCGGCTCGAAAGCGCAGATTTCTTCGGGATAGAAAAACTCGACCACGTTGAGCGTTTTGTCTGGCCCTTGCGGGTGCAGCGTGCTCACCACCAGCGTGTGCGGATACCACTCGATCATGATGTGCGGGTAGCAGGTCAGCCAGACCGCGCCGTATTTGGGTTGTTCACCCTTGCGGTACTGCAGCACCACGTCATGCCATTGTTTATAAACATCGCTGCCGGGCTTGCCCAGCTTGTCCGACACGCCCACGGTCTGCACCGAATAATTGGGCGCGAGCTGCCAGCGCAGATCGTCGGTGGTGACAAAACCACTCAGGCCGGGGTGGAAAGGACCGACGTGGTAGTCCTCCAGATAAACCTCGATGAAGGTCTTCCAGTTGTAGTTGCACTCGTGCAGCTCCACCTTGTTGAGCTGGTAGCCGGAAAAATCGAGGTCCGCCATGTGGCTCATCGAAGCCATCTCGGCGGCAATGTCGCGGCCATTGTCTTCAAAGATCAGGCCGTTCCAGGTCGTCGTTTTGTAGCGGTTCAGGTTCAGGCAGGGATCGGCCTGAAAATGCGGTGCGCCTATCAGCTCGCCCGAGGTGTTGTAGGTCCAGCGGTGCAGCGGGCAGACGATGTTGCTGGCGGTGTTGCCCCGGCCCTTGAGCATCGTCGCCTGGCGGTGGCGGCAGACGTTGGAGATCAGCTCGATGCCAGAGGCGTTGCGCACCAGCACGCGCCCTTCGCCTTCCTGGGGCAGGGCGTAGTAATCGCCCAGATTGGGCAAGGCCAGTTCGTGGCCGAGGTAGCGTGGCCCGTTGGCAAAGAGTTTTTGCTGTTCGCGCTGGAACAGGCTCGCATCAAAATAGCTGGAAACGGGGAGTTGGCTGGTGGCTTGCAACAGGCGAAGGCTTGGATCAGGCATGGAGTTTCTCTGGACATGCAGCCTTGGGTAGGCTGGGACGGCAGGGCGAAAGGGGGAACAGCCTGCAGGTGAAAAATACCGGCTCCCTCATGACTGACCATGGTGGCGACCGGCAACAAGAACTATTATTAATTGTACCCGTGCCGATTTGCGCCAAAACCGGTTTTGCGCCGCCGCCAGATAATGAGCGCTGTCCCTGCAACCGCCTAAAATCAGCCCTTCCTTGAAATACCATGGCCACAAGCTCTGTTTCTTCTGCTTCGTCCCCCGCAACGCTTCCCTTGCCTTTGACCTACGAGGCCGCGCTGCAAGAGCTTGACGCACTGGTGGGGCGGCTGGAATCGGGCCAGTTGCCGCTCGACGAGCTGCTAGTCGGCTACCAGCGCGGCGCGCAACTGCTGGCGTTTTGCCGGGGCAAACTCGAAGCCGTGGAAAACCAGATCAAGGTGCTTGAAGGTGCCGAACTCAAACCCTGGGCGCAAGAGTAATTGCCATCGTTTTCTGTCATCAACGGCCTGACGGCCCCATCGCCTTAGCGCAAGAGACCACTGATTTGAATGCCCCTGAAAACTTTTCCCCGTTCAGCCTGAGTGCCTGGAGCGCGCAGCAGCTGGGCCGCATTGAGCTGGCCCTGTCCGGCTGGGTGGCTTGCCCGCAGGCCTCGCCCGCGCCTGCCGGTCTGGTTGAGGCCATGCGCTACGCGGTGCTCGACGGCGGCAAGCGCCTGCGTCCGCTGTTGGTGCTCGCCGCCTGCGAAGCCGTCCACGGCGACGCCCAAGTCGCGCTGCGCCCGGCCTGCGCGGTCGAGTTGATTCACGCTTATTCACTGGTGCATGACGACATGCCCTGCATGGACAACGACGTGCTGCGCCGGGGCAAACCGACGGTGCATGTGCAGTTCGGCGAAGCGCAGGCTTTGCTGGCGGGCGACGCGCTGCAGGCGCTGGCCTTTGAGCTGCTCACACCCGAAGACGGCGCGATGGTGCCCGCAACGCAAGCGCATTTGTGCCGGTTGCTGGCGCAGGCGTCCGGTTTTCAAGGCATGGCGGGCGGGCAGGCGATTGATCTGGCCAGCGTCGGCCTGCCATTGACTTCCGCGCAACTGCATGAAATGCACCGCCTCAAGACCGGTGCGCTCTTGCAAGCCAGCGTGATGATGGGCGCAGCCTGCGGCACGGCCTCGCCTGCGGCGCTGAACGCGCTGCGCGACTACGGCGCGGCCATCGGGCTGGCGTTTCAAGTCGTCGATGACGTGCTGGACGTGACCGCCGATGCCGCCACGCTGGGCAAAACCGCCGGCAAAGATGCCGCGCAAGACAAACCCACCTTTGTCTCGCTGATGGGGCTGGATGCTTCGCAGGCCTACGCGCAGCAGTTGCTCGCCCAAGCCCTTGCCAGCCTTGCCGCCAGCGGCCTGAAAAACACCCACGCGCTGCAGGCGCTGGCCGACATGCTGGTCAACCGTCACCACTAGAGAGGGCCGTCAACATGCCGCTTCAAACCACGACTTCCTCCATGTACTCCTTGCTTGAAACCATCCACAGCCCCGCCGATCTGCGCCAGCTCAGCCGCGACCAGCTCAAGACGCTTGCTGGCGAGCTGCGCGCCTACGTGCTCGATACCGTGTCCAAAACCGGCGGCCATCTCAGCTCCAACCTGGGCACGGTTGAATTGACCGTGGCGCTGCATTACGTTTTCAACACGCCCGACGACCGGCTGGTCTGGGACGTGGGCCACCAGACTTACCCGCACAAAATCCTCACCGGGCGGCGTGAACGCATGGGCAGCCTGCGCCAGCTCGGCGGCCTGTCAGGCTTTCCGCGCCGCGACGAAAGCGAATACGACACCTTCGGCACCGCGCATTCATCGACCTCGATTTCTGCCGCGCTCGGCATGGCGCTGGCCGCCGAAATCAAAGGCGAAAACCGCAATTCAGTCGCCATCATCGGCGATGGCTCGATGAGCGCGGGCATGGCGTTTGAGGCGCTGAACAACGCGGGCGTGCATGACCACTGCAAGCTGCTGGTCGTGCTCAACGACAACGACATGAGCATCAGTCCGCCCGTCGGCGCGCTGAACCGCCATCTGGCGCAATTGATGAGCGGGCGCTTTTACGCCTCGGCGCGCCAAGTCGGCAAACAAGTGTTGCGCGTGGCTCCGCCGCTGCTGGAACTGGCCAAGCGCCTCGAATCGCACGCCAAAGGCATGGTCGTGCCCGCTGCGCTGTTTGAAAGCTTTGGTTTCAACTACATCGGCCCGATTGATGGCCATGATCTGGGATCGCTGGTGCCGACGCTGGAAAACATCAAACATTTGATGGCTACCGGTGCCGGGCCGCAGTTCCTGCACGTCGTGACCAAAAAAGGCCAGGGCTACAAGCTGGCCGAAGCCGACCCGATTGCTTACCACGGCCCCGGCAAGTTCGATCCGTCAATGGGCCTGCAAAAGTCCAGCACGCCCGCCAAGCCGACGTTTACGCAGGTGTTTGGCCGCTGGCTGTGCGACATGGCCGCACACGACCCGCGCCTGGTCGGCATCACGCCCGCCATGCGCGAAGGCTCGGGCATGGTCGAATTCCACCAGCGTTTCCCGACGCGTTACCACGATGTTGGCATCGCCGAGCAGCACGCGGTGACGTTTGCCGCTGGCATGGCCTGCGAAGGTTTGAAGCCGGTGGTGGCGATTTATTCGACCTTTTTGCAGCGCGCCTACGACCAGCTGATTCACGACGTGGCGCTGCAAAACCTGCCGGTGGTGTTCGCGCTGGACCGCGCCGGTCTGG
>CAIYKK010000263.1 GCA_903926695.1 uncultured Burkholderiales bacterium | reverse complement strand
GACTTCATGACCGCCGACTGGGCCGAACTGCCGTATGCGCTGCTGAAAAAAGTCTCTAGCCGCATCATCAATGAAGTGCGCGGCATCAACCGCGTGACTTACGATGTGAGCAGCAAGCCGCCAGCGACGATTGAGTGGGAATAAGCCTGCCGGTTGCCGTTGAACCAATCACCTGAAGGAAACCTGAAATGCGCGCTATCTTTGGCATCGTGAGTCTGTTGATCGTGCTGGCCGTCGTGGGCCTGTTGTCTAAAAAGCAGCTTGGCTCTGTGTCGTCCACGCTGAGCCACGCCTCCACGCCGGAGACGGCTGGCATCCTGCCCACCGTTTCGCCAGATGCCACGCCGCAGGTGCAAAGCCAGCAAATCCAGCAGCAGGTCCAACAAAAGGTGGATGCCAGCATGCAGCAGGCTCAGCCCAAGCCTGCGGATGACTGAAGCGCTGCCGCAAGGCGCGAACGACGAAGTTTTTATGACATTGGCTCTGGCGCAGGCGCGTCAGGCGGCGGCGCAGGGCGAGGTGCCGGTTGGCGCCGTCCTGGTTCACAAAGGGCAGGTCATCGCCACGGGACGCAACGCGCCGATTGACAGCCACGACCCGACGGCCCACGCTGAAATCGTCGCCCTGCGTGCTGGCGCGCTGGCGTTGGGCAATTACCGGCTCAATGACTGCGAGCTGTTTGTCACGCTGGAGCCGTGCGCGATGTGCAGTGGCGCCATGCTGCAGGCGCGGCTCAAGCGGGTGGTTTTTGGCGCTGCCGAGCCTAAAACGGGTGCGGGTGGCTCGGTCATCAACCTGTTTGCGCAGGCGGGCTTGAATCACCAGACCGCGCTGCAAGGCGGTGTTCTGGCTGAAGAAAGCGGCGCGCTGCTCAAGGATTTTTTTCACCAGCGCCGCGCCAGCCAGCGCGAGGCCGGGCGCCAGCGCCACCCCTTGCGCGACGACGCGCTGCGCACGCCCGATACGGCCTTTGATGGCCTGCGCGAGGCGTATTCGTGGCCACCGCACTACATCAGCGATCTGCCCGCGCTGGGCGGCTTGCGGATGCATTACCTTGACGAATCGGGCCAGCGCGAGGAGGGCGGCCAGGCGCCGCTGACTTTTTTGTGCCTGCACGGTCCCGAGGGCTGGAGCTATCAATACCGGGCGCTGATTCCGCTGCTGCTGCAGGCGGGTCAGCGGGTCATCGTTCCCGACCTGATCGGTTTTGGCAAAAGCGACAAGCCCAAGAAGGATAAATTTCACACCTTTTCGGGCCACCGTCAGATGCTGCTGGAGCTGGTCGAACGGCTGGATTTGCAAAACGTGGTGCTGGTCGTCCAGCCAAAGGCCAATGAACTGGGCCTGTCGCTGCCAATGGCCGCGCCGCAGCGCTACCGCAGCGTGTGGGTGATGAGCACACCGCTGGGTGCTGAGGACGCTGCCGCTTTCCGGGCGCCGTTTCCTGACCAGGGCCATTGCGCAGGGCGGCGCGCCTTTTCCCGGATGTGGCTGGATGAAGTCGCCGAAAGCGCGGATTTTGCTGGTGAGTTCCATCGGTTCTGGCGTGAGCGCTGGACAGGGCTGCGGCTGGAGATTGACGGGTGCGATAGAGTCGCGGACTCAATCCGCCGCACAGCCCGGCTTTAAAGGCAAGCGCAGAAAGTTTGGGATGGGTTTCCTTTCTGAGTTCACTTTTTCAATCATTTTGATGTAATCTACATATTTAAATTTCACCAAAAAACCCCCAGCCCAGAACCAATGGGATACTCTGATTCGTGAAAAAACATATCTATCTTTATTCCCCATCAGGTGCCGTCCGCGATAAAGCCAGCTTTAAACGCGGCCTAAAACGGCTGACAGCACTCGGCTACGAAGTCGAAGTGGACGAAGCCGCATCCACACGCCATCAGCGCTTTGCTGGTGATGATGAAACCAGACTTGCTGCCATTCACCGTGCCGCCGCCAGCGGCGCCGACATCGCACTCATTTCACGCGGTGGCTACGGATTGACGCGCCTTTTGCCCCATATCGACTACCAGGCCGTCACCAAAGCCATCGACAAAGGGCTGCAGTTTGTCGGCCTGAGCGACTTCACAGCGTTTCAAATGGCTGTGCTGGCTAAATCGGGTGCTGTCACCTGGGCCGGACCGGCGCTCGATGATTTTGGTGCTGAAGCAGGCGTGGATGACATCATGCAGGCCTGCTTTGAAGACATGGCAACAGGGCAGGGCGAGGGCTGCGGCTGGCAGTTACCCAAACCCGCTCCTGGCGTTGCGCCTTTGAGCGACTGCACGTTGGAGCCCGCCACGCTGTGGGGTGGCAACCTGGCAATGCTGGCTTCACTGGTCGGAACTCCTTATCTGCCAGCGATAAAAGGCGGAATTTTGTTCATCGAAGATGTCGGTGAACACCCTTACCGCGTGGAGCGCATGCTCGCGCAGCTACTGTATGCGGGCGTGCTGGCGGAACAAAAAGCCATCATTTTCGGCCAGTTCAGCGACTACAAGCTGACTGCACACGACAAGGGCTACAAGCTGGCCAATGTGGTGAGCTGGCTGCAAGGTCAAGTCAAAGCGCAGGTGCTGACCGGACTGCCATTTGGCCATATCCCGACCAAAGTGCTGCTGCCCGTCGGGCAGCGGGTCACGCTCGCAGTGGAGGGAAGAGACGCCTTTTTGCTATGGGGCCACCAGCACTGAGACGCAAGCGATCAATTCCCCAGCGGGCTG
>CAIYKK010000262.1 GCA_903926695.1 uncultured Burkholderiales bacterium | reverse complement strand
CGGCGATGCCGTCGTGGGCGTAGCGCGGCGGCAGGTACAGCATGTCGCCCGCTTCAAGCACAAACTCTTCTTCCGGCTCGAAGTTTTGCAAAATTTTGAGCGGCACATCCGGCTGCAGCGAAAAATCTTTCTGGCGCCCAATGCGCCAGCGCCGCCGCCCGCTGGCCTGCAGCAAGAACACGTCGTAGCTGTCAAAGTGCGGGCCGACGCCGCCGCCGGGCGTGGCAAACGAAATCATCAAATCATCCATCCGCGCATCGGGCACAAAGCGGAACTGCTGCAGCAGCGCGTGGCCCGCTGCCTCGTGCAGATCAACGCCCTGCACCAAAAGAGTCCAGCCGTCTTTGGTCAACGGCGGCAGGGTTTTCGGTGGCACGGGGCCATGTCTGAGCGTCCAGCCTTCATCGTGCTGGACGATGACGCGCGATTCGACATGCTCCTGCGCGGCCAGCTTGAACAAAGCGGGGCGGCGCAGGAACGGCACAAATCCGGGCAGAGCCTGACGCACAAGCAGCGGCTTTTTTTGCCAGTGGCGGCGCATGAATTGGGCGGGGCTGAGTCCGGCGAGAAGGGCGAGGGGCTGATTTACATCCATGGGACAATTGTCCAATGAAAATCACCCCACAATGCGTCGTAGCCCTCACTTGGACGCTGAAAGATACTTTGGGCGACGTGCTGGACGAGCTTGACGAGCCCGTAGAGTTCCTTTTGGGCGGAAAAGACCTGCTCGCCAGCATCGAAGAGGCGCTGCAGGGCCATGCGCCCGGCGACACGCTTGAACTCCATCTGGAACCTGAATACGCTTTTGGCGACTATGACGAAACCCTGGTGTTCCTCGAAACACGCAGCATTTTTCCGGCTGAGCTGGAAGAAGGCATGACGTTTGACGGCGCGGCCTTGCCAGCGGGCTCCAGCGGGCAGCTGCCGCAGGACCAGATTTACACCGTGACCGACATCTACCCCGAGCATGTGGTGCTCGACGGCAACCATCCGCTGGCGGGCATTGCGATCCGGCTCAAGGCCAAGGTGGAGGCCGTGCGCGAGGCCACTGAACAGGAAATTGGCCAAGGCTCATTGGGCACGGGCTTTTTCAGGCTGGAGCCGCTGGTCGCGGGCAACGAGACGCTGCACTGATCCGGCCCGAGTCGCCGCTTCATAAAAAAAGGCGCTGCAAACAAGGTTGCCGCGCCCTTTGCTTGAAACTCAAGCCAAATCAATAGCGAAACAGCTGGCCGTTCTGCACACGCACCCGGTCGCCGAGGCGCAGATCGCCGCTCGAAGGCAGGTCGTAGGCGCGCACGGCCCCGCTGTCGAGCCGCACCGTGATCCGGTAACTCTGAACGGCCCTGGACTTGTTGCTTTTTTCAATCGCATTGCCAGCGACCGCGCCGCCTACCGCACCGACGACGGTGGCAATATCGCGCCCGGTGCCACCGCCAATCTGATGACCGACAACGGCGCCCGCCACGCCGCCCAGAATAGCGCCCAGGCCCGAGCCTTCGGCCTGTTGCTGGGTCTGCAACACCTCCAGATTACTCACGCGCCCGTACTCCACAGCGCTGCCTTGCTGATTCTGGGCAGGGTATGACGACTGCGCAGGATATGGAGACTGCGCCGGGTACTGCGGCGGCTTGGGATACTGCGACTGGCTGGCGGGATACTGGCTCTGGCCCGGATACTGCGGCTGGCTCGGGTACGGCTGTGGCTGATTCGGGTATTGCGGCTGGCTCGGATACTGCGCCGGATACGGGCTCTGGCTGGGATATTGGGCCGGATAAGGGCTCTGGGACTCCGCCGGAGCCGGGCGGGAACTCCGGGGCGGAACCGTGCCGCAGGCCGTCAGGCCGACCAGCGCCACCGCGCAAGCCGTGGCCGAAACAAAGCGGGAAACATCACGCATGGAAATCTCCTTATGAAAAAGTTTTGACATTTTTGCCCTCGCCTATTTTCTTTTCAAGCCTTGCCCGTCGAGCCATACCCGCCCTCGCCGCGTTCGCTGGCGGGAAATTCGTCAACGATATTGAACTGCGCCTGCACCACCGGCACGATCATGAGCTGCGCAATGCGCTCCAGCGGCGCTATGGTGAAAGGCACATCGCTGCGGTTCCACGCGCTGACCATGAGCTGGCCCTGATAGTCGCTGTCGATCAGCCCGACCAGATTGCCCAGCACAATGCCGTGTTTATGGCCCAGCCCCGAGCGCGGGAGGATCAGCGCGGCGTAACCGGGATCGTGCAGGTAAATCGCCATGCCGGTGGGAATGAGCTGCCAGGCGTTGGCACCCAGCGTGAGCGGCGCGTCAATGCAGGCGCGCAGGTCCAGACCGGCGCTGCCGGGCGTGGCATAACTGGGCAGGTTGCCGTGAAGGCGCGGGTCGAGAATTTTGATGTCGATTTTCATGAGGCTTTTTTCTTTTCAGGTTTGGGAACTGGCTTCGGGGGCAGGCTGGGAGCCTTGAGGGCTTTGGCGAGGATGTCCTGCGCCATCGCTGATATGCGCTTGACCAGATCGCTGGAGGCGTAGAGGTCAATTTTGAACATCACCCAGCACACATAACCCAGCAGCAGAAAAACAAACACAAAGCTGCCGCCGGGCACCAGCGTGCCCAGCCCCCGGCAGGCAAACCAGGCCACCACCAGACGCCAAAAGTGCTGCAGATAAGGCAGGGCGGCTGTGATGTCCGGCAATTTTTCCATCAGCGACGGTTTAGGCGGGGCGGGCGCCGGGGCTGGCGCGTCCGGGGCAGCCGGTGCGGTTGAGCCGGGAGCGGCGGGCGTTTCACCCGCCGGGGCTGGCGCGTCAGGCGCCGGGTCTGCCGGGGCCGGGGCCGGAGCCGCTGGCG
>CAIYKK010000261.1 GCA_903926695.1 uncultured Burkholderiales bacterium | reverse complement strand
TGGCGGAGCTAGAGCTTGGGCCGGATTGTTATCCGTTACTGGAAGCGCATGTGGCGTTTTTCGAGGTGGTCAAGAGGCGCGATGCCTTGCGCGGCATGATGGAGAACGGCGACAGCCAGAATGCCTTGCGCCAGAAGATGCTGGCGGTTTGCGTGGGCAGCGAGCCCAGGCTGGATGTAGTGCTTGAAGCGCTGTTGGCCGATGTGGCGGAAGGCACTGACATACGCATGAAACTAATCGAGCGCAGTGGCTTGAGTGAGTTTTTGTGGGAGCGGATGAAGCGCGCTTACGGCTATGTGTCCGAACAGCCCAGTTTGCGCGATTTTGTGATTGAACTGTTTAAGACCTGTTTCTTTGCCGACATAGAGCCGGAATACAAGGCTCGTCTTTCTGCCGAGGCGCAGGTGTTCATTCAGCGTTGGAAAGACAGTCGAGCCCACAGCCAACGCTTTGAAAACCTGTCGGATGAGTGCGCAGCGATCTTGCAAATTGATGAGAAGTTGCAGGCCATTGATTACCGCACGCTAATGGACCTGGACTACTTCGAGTTAATCGACCAGAAGATCCTCAGCGATCTGGTGCGCGATGTGGTGGCACGCACGGTCTCTGCGCAGGAGGTGGAACAGTGGGTGCGGCAACGTCGGCAAGGGCATTGGTTCGACCGCTTCAAGGACGTTTACCTGGCCGTTGAACATGGTGCGCAATTTATCCAGTTGTTGGGCATGACTCAACTGGAGATGAGTTCGCTAGAGGATGGGGTCAAAAAATACGCCCAAACTTGGTTCCGTCTGGATCAACGCTATCGTAAGTTCATCCATCACGCACGCGAGTCTGGCCAGGCTTCGTTATTGCAGGACTTGAACAACCTGATCGAGAACCTGTACACGAATAACTTTTTGGCGCGGCTTAACGACCGCTGGCAAACCTTTGTGGATGCGAGCGTGCGTTGGGAAGCCATGCCCGTGGTCTCTCAGGCACAGTTTTTCAGCCGCTTTGTGCGGCCCTATCTTGAACGTAAGACCAAGGTCTGCGTGCTCATTTCAGATGCCTTCCGCTATGAGATTGGCGACGAGCTGCAAAGCCTGATCCGGCGTGAGGATCGCTTTGATGCCGAGTTGGTTCCGGCATTGTCTTGCTTGCCCAGCTACACCCAACTGGGCATGGCAGCGCTCTTGCCGAACCAGACTTTGCAGTTGGTGGAGGACGATAGCGGTCAAGCACTTGTTGACGGCCTTAGTAGCATGGGCTCGGCCAACCGTGCCAAGATTCTTGCGGCGACGGTGCCTGCCTCGACCGTAGTGCTGGCCAAGGATGTGCTGGGCATGGGGCGGGATGAATCGCGTGCGCTGATCCGCGACAACGATGTGGTCTATGTCTATCACAATTTGATTGATAAGACCGGCGATACGCGTGATACCGAGGAGCGCGTGTTTGGGGCGGCCGAGGAAACGCTTGACGAGTTGTTGCGTCTGGTGAAAAAGCTGACCAATGCCAATGCGAGCAACTTGCTCATCACGGCAGACCACGGCTTCATCTACCAAAACCGACCTCTGGAAGAGAGTGATTTCCGACGCGCTGTACCTGAGGGCCGCGAAGTGCTCTACACCGACCGACGCTTTGTGCTGGGACAGGGGCTGCGCGCCCACC
>CAIYKK010000260.1 GCA_903926695.1 uncultured Burkholderiales bacterium | reverse complement strand
GACAACATCTCGGACGACGCCATCGTCGGGCTGAACATTCCCAACGGCATTCCGCTGGTGTATGAGCTGGACGCGAACCTGAAACCGATTCGCAGCTACTACCTCGGCGACAGCGAAGCCGCCGCCAAAGCCGCCGCCGCCGTGGGCGCGCAGGGCGCTGCCATTGCAGCCTGATCGGACGCATGCCTTTTCAGGCAGACGCGTGTTTTGACGCCAAAAAGGCCGCCGGGCGACTCAAACCCGGCGGCCTGCACGTTTTTTCCGGCCGTCATGGCAGGCTTGTTTTGTGAAAATCCGTAAAAATATGGCGAAAACCCCCTTGTTTCCCGCGTTTTCCTGCACTCTAAAGCACAGATAGCGGAACTGCCGCGTCAGGCCCAACTCCAAGGTGTATATTGCCGTCGATACAGAAGGAGCGTTGGCTCTTTAACAGGTTAGGAACATAGTTATGGGTCAAAAGCTCAAGATAGTCGGCTGGATTTCAATTGGCGCCATGGCCGGGGCGCTCACCACCGTGCAGCTGCAAGCCGTCGCGAGGGCAGGCATGGCGCCGCTGCCGCTGGAAGAGTTGCAGCAACTCGCCGCCGTCTTCGGCATGGTCAAGTCTGACTACGTCGAGCCGGTCGATGAAAAGAAACTGATCAGCGATGCCATCTCCGGCATGGTCGCCAGTCTGGACCCGCATTCGGCGTATTTTGATAAAAAGTCTTACAAAGAATTTCGCGAAGGCACTTCCGGGCGCTTTGTCGGCGTGGGCATCGAGATCAGCCAGGAAGACGGGCTGGTCAAAGTGGTCTCGCCGATTGAAGGCTCGCCCGCTGACCGCGCTGGCTTGAAGCCCAACGATTTGATCACCCGCATCGACGACACCGCCGTCAAGGGCTTGAGCCTGAACGAGGCGGTGAAAAAAATGCGCGGCGAGCCGCAAACCAAGGTGCTGCTGACGATTTTCCGCAAGGACGAAAACCGCACCTTCCCGGTGACCATCATCCGCGAAGAAATCCGCACCCAGTCGGTGCGCAGCAAGGTGATTGAACCCGGTTACGCGTGGATTCGCCTGAGCCAGTTCCAGGAACGCACGGTCGATGATTTTGTGACCAAGCTGGAGCAGATTTACAAGCAGGAGCCCAAGCTCAAAGGCTTGGTGCTCGATTTGCGCAACGATCCCGGCGGCCTGCTGGATGCGGCGGTGGCGGTGTCGGCGGCTTTCCTGCCCGAGAACGTGACCGTGGTTTCGACCAACGGCCAGCTCGCGGAAAGCAAGTTCACCTACAAAGCTTCGCCCGAGTTCTACCAGCGCCGCAATGGCACCGACCCGCTGAAAAACCTGCCCGCCGCGCTGAAAACGGTGCCGCTGGTCGTGCTGGTCAACGAAGGTTCGGCCTCGGCCAGCGAAATCGTCGCCGGTGCGCTGCAGGATCACAAGCGCGCCACCATCATGGGCAACCAGACGTTTGGCAAAGGCTCGGTGCAGACGGTGCGCCCGCTCGGCCCCGACACCGGCATCAAGCTGACGACGGCGCGCTACTACACGCCGAGCGGCAAGTCGATTCAGGCACGCGGCATCGTTCCCGACGTGCTGATCGACGAGACCGCCGAGGGCAGCCCGTTTGCAGCCCTGCGCACCCGAGAAGCTGATCTGGAAAAGCACCTCAACAGCGGCCAGGGCGCCGAAGTCAAGGACGCCAACCGGGAAAAAGCCCGCGAGGAAGCGTTGAAAAAGCTCGAAATTGAGGCCAAAAAAACGCCCGAGCAGCGCCGCTCGCCTGAGTTGGGCAGCGACAAGGACTTTCCGCTGATCCAGGCTATCAACCAGCTCAAGGGCCGCCCGGTGCTGATCAGCAAGACCGCCGTGATTGAGCCAAAAAACGAGAAAAAAGACAACTGAGTCGCCGGTCAACTACCCCCGCTTTAAAGAGCGGAGCTTGAGGAGAAATCCAAAAAGCTGGGTTGAAACAGGGAAAGCGGTATCCAACCCGCTACGTTAGTAACAGGTCGTTCAGACGCACCAGTAAATGCTTCCTCAGTTTGCTGCTCTGCAAGGCTTGGATCATGCAGACCAAAGGTAAAGGGTCGAAGGTCTTTGCCGCTGCTCGCAAGAGCAGGAGCCGGTTGCTGACATTCCCGAGGGGAGATTTGCCGAAAGGCTTACGTCACCAGGCCCGTAAGGGCAGAAGATTTTGAAATGGCAGTGTTTGTTTTAGACAGGAGCGGCAGGCCTTTGATGCCGTGTACCGAAAAGCGGGCCAGATTGCTGCTGGCGCGCGGGCGGGCGCGCGTCCACAAGGTCATGCCATTCACGATTCGCGTTGTTGACCGTTTGGCTGAAGACAACGAGTTTCAGGCGCTGCGCGTCAAACTTGATCCGGGCAGTAAAACCACCGGCATGGCTTTGGTGCGGGAAACAGCAGAAAACGGTGTGGCTGTCATCAACCTGTTTGAACTGATGCATCGGGGCAAACAGATCAGCGAAGCGCTCACAGCACGGCGCGGGCACCGCAGTCTGCGGCGCAGTCGCTTGCGCTACCGCCCTGCACGGCGTCTCAACCGGGGCAACAAAAAGTCAGGCTGGCTGGCACCAAGCCTGCAGCATCGGGTTGATACGACGCTGGCATGGGTGAACCGCATTCAGCGGTATGCCCCGGTATCGGCCATCAGTACCGAACTGGTGCGCTTCGATATGCAGGCACTGGAGAACCCGGAAATTGAAGGTGCGCAGTACCAGCAGGGCACCTTGGCGGGCTACGAAGTGCGTGAATACCTGCTGGAAAAGTGGCACCGGACTTGCGCCTATTGCGGCGCTAAAAACGTGCCGCTGCAAATTGAGCACATCCACCCCAAGTCGAAAAGTGGCTCAGACCGCATCAGCAACCTCACGCTGGCTTGCCAATGCTGCAACGCAAAAAAGGCGGCTTTGCCGGTTGAAGTTTTTTTAGCCAAGCAACCCGAGCGCTTGAAGCGCATTCAGGCCCAAGCCAAACGTCCGCTCAAGGATGCCGCTGCCGTCAATGCAACTCGCTGGGCGTTGATCAATGCCCTCAAAACGACGGGCTTGGTGGTTGAAACTGCATCCGGCGGTAGAACCAAATTCAATCGAATTGAGTTGGGAATCCCTAAAACCCATGCACTCGATGCGGCCTGTGTCGGCCCTATGAACTCCATGACCGGCTGGCGAAAACCAACGCTATGCATCAAGGCAATGGGGCGCGGCAGTTACCAGCGCACTCGGCTGGACAAGTTTGGCTGTGTGCGGGGCTACCTGACCCGCTCTAAAAACATTCAAGGCTTCCAGACTGGCGACCGGGTGAAAGCGATAGTCACCAAAGGAAAGAAGGCGGGTTGCCATATCGGACGGGTGGCCGTCAGAGCTTCTGGCAGTTTTAATATCCAGACCAGCAATGGTTTGGTTCAAGGTGTATCCCACCGCTATTGCACCGTCGTGCAACGCGGTGATGGATACGGTTATCAACTGGTGGCAAAAACAGAAGCGACAGGTACGCAACCAAAGCAGGGTGATGCTTTGCATCCCGCGCTCTACCTCCCCGGCTTGAAGGCCGGGATTTCACGCGCAAACTGATGAACGACGACCAGCTGCTTCGCTACTCGCGCCACATCCTCCTCGACGACATCAGCATTGAAGGCCAGCAGCAATTGCTGGCCGCGCATGTGCTGGTGATCGGCGCGGGCGGATTGGGTTCGCCCGTGGCGCTGTATTTGGGCAGCGCGGGCGTGGGCCACCTCACCATCGTCGATCACGACCGGGTGGACGCCACCAACCTGCAGCGCCAGATTGCCCACAGCACGGCGCGCATCGGCGAGTTCAAGGCGCATTCGGTGCTGCAGGCCGTGGCCGCACTGAACGCCGATGTGCGCGTCACGCCCATCACCGCGCGCGCCGACGACGCCCTGCTGGAGCGCCTGGTGCCGCAGGCCGATGTGGTGCTCGACTGCACGGACAACTTTGCCACGCGCCACGCCATCAACCGCGCCTGCGTCAAGCACAAAAAGCCGCTGGTGTCGGGCGCGGCCATTCGCTTTGACGGCCAGGTGGCGGTGTATGACCCGCGCAGCACGGATTCGCCCTGCTACGCCTGCGTGTTTCCGCCGTCCGAACTGCCGGAAGAAACCCGCTGTGCCACGATGGGGGTGTTTGCGCCGCTGGTGGGCATCATCGGCGCGGTGCAGGCGGCTGAAGCGCTCAAGCTGTTGTGCGGAATCGGCCAGACGCTGACCGGGCGGCTGCTGCTGCTCGATGGTCGGCGCATGCAGTGGGACGAGATGCAACTGCCACGCAGCAACGCCTGCGAGGTTTGCGGCGACAGCGCTGCCGTCCTTCCCGGCTGAAGCGCCAAAGAGCGCCTTTGCGCCGCCAAACCGCCGCAGCGGCCCGGATCAACCGGCCCGGCTGAACAGGCCAAGGGGCCGCTAGACAACTGGCACGCGCTCCAAAAAAATGACAAAAGCACAGTAAACCGGAACGGTAAACTTGTTCGTGCCAGCCGATAGCACAAAAAGCTGTCAGCATCTACCGACATAAAGAAAATCAGGAAACATCCTACAAACACAAGCAGAGAGAACTGGCAGAATCTCCTGAAAGTTGCAGATACATTAAGAAACAAGGCGAGTCAAGACTCCTTGACCCTTTCTGCCCCGACGGGGGCGGGCTTTTCGCGGTATCGGGAATACCCTGCTGTCATTACCTGGACTGAAGCCGTGAGACTAAAAACTTATATCGTTGAAGACAACCCCACCATTCGGGAAAACCTGATCGGAACGCTGGAAGAGCTTGCGGGCGTGACCGCTGTGGGCACGGCAGAAACCGAAAATGACGGCAAAGCCTGGCTCACGGATCACCAGCAGGACTGGGATCTGGCCATTGTGGATTTATTTCTCAAGCAAGGCAGCGGCCTGGGTGTGCTGGCGGCCTGCCGCAACCGCCCGGCGCGGCAAAAGGTGGTGGTGCTCAGCAACTACGCCACCACCGACATCCGCCAGCGCTGCGCCCAGCTCGGCGTGGACGCGGTGTTTGACAAGTCCAACGAGATTGATGCGCTGGTGGACTTCTGTCTGCAGCACACGAGCGTTCTCAGTTGAACGTCGGCTTAATCGATCAGTTTGTTTTTCAGGGCGTAATAGGTCAGGTCGCTGTTGGACGACAGGCTCATTTTTTCCATCACGCGGGTTCGGTAGGTGCTGACGGTTTTGACGCTCAGCGACAGCGCCTTGGCAATGTCGCCCGCCGTTTCGCCCTTGGCCAGCTTGAGAAACACCTGAAATTCGCGCTCCGACAGCTGCTCGTGTGCGGCCACGTCCTTGGGCCGGTTGAGTTGCTGGGCCAGCAGCTCGGCCACCGCCGCCGTGATGTAGCGCTTGCCCAGCGAGATCACGCGAATCGCATCGACAATTTCCGACGGATCGCACTCTTTGTTCAGGTAGCCGCTGGCGCCCTGGCGGATCAGGTTGACCGCGTAATGCTCTTCCGGGTAGCCGCTCAGAATCAAAATGCCCACATCGGGCGCCTTGGCGCGGATCATGGCCAGCGCGTCAATGCCGCTCTGGCCCGGCATCGACAGGTCCATGACCAGGATGTCCAGCTCCACATTGCGCACCAGATCAATCGCCTCGCGCCCGCTGGCCGCCTCGCCGACCACGCGCAAATCGACGTGGTCGGAGAAAAACTGTTTCAGCCCCGAACGCACAATGGCATGGTCATCAACAATTCCAATTTTGATCATGTGTCTGTCTCTTTCTCTTTCTGTAAGACTTCGATGCCCTGCAAGGCGATAAAACAATCCCGCCACGCCGAACAACCCCCGTTCGTTTGCAGCGTTCATTATTGACGAGTTATCCCTTGATATATGCAACGGAGTTTGCCGTGAAAAATCTTGCCCTGCCGACCATAATCATCAATCTACTGCTGGCAGGGCTGGCCGCTGCGGCCCTGATTTTTATCAATGAGGCGGGTTTTCACCAATCGACCGAGGCCGTCTCCCACATCCAGGAGGCCGAAAAGACACGCAGCGCGATCAACCAGCTGGTCCAGCAGATGCTCAATGCTGAAACCGGCCAGCGCGGCTATCTGCTCACGGGCGATGCGCGCTACCTGGAGCCTTACAACACGGCCACTGCAGATATTAACCAGAACCTTGATGTGTTGCGCCAGCAATTTGCCCATTCGCAGGCGCAGCTCAAAGACTTTGATACGCTCTCGCGCCATGTGGCGCGCAAGCTGGCCGAGATGGACTTGAGCGTGCGCATGCGCAAAGAGGGCAATGACGAGGGCTGGAAGTTTGTCCTCACCACCGATGTGGGCAAGGAGCAGATGGAGGCGATACGCCTGCTGTCGGCCAAACTCTCAGCCGACAGCGTGCAAAAAATGGTCGAAGGCCAGGACAAAATCAAAAAAGCGCTGCAGTTCTCGCGCCTGGGAATTGCCGTCATAACGGTTGTCGGGCTGGCAGCTTTTTACATGTACTTGCTGCAAACCAAGGTGCTGGTGGTCTCGGGCTTGCGCCAGCAGGAGTCTTTGCAGCGCGAGCGCGACCTGCTCGAAAACCAGGTGCGCGAGCGTACCGCCAGCCTGGCCGAGCTGGCCACGCACCTGCAAAACGTGCGCGAAGACGAGCGCGGCCACCTAGCGCGCGAGCTGCACGACGAGTTGGGCGCGCTACTGACCGCCGCCAAGCTTGATGTCGCCCGCATCAGGTCGCGCCTGGGCGCCAGCCTGCCCGAAGCGACCGAGCGACTCGAACACCTGACGCGCACGCTCAACAGCGGTATTGCCCTCAAGCGCCGCATCGTCGAAGACCTGCGCCCGTCCTCGCTGTCGCACCTGGGCCTGGTCGCTTCGCTGGAAATCCTGGCGCGCGAATTTGAGGAGCGTTCGGGGCTGCCCATTGCCACAGACATGGAACCGGTCGAGCTCAGCGGCGCGGCGCAGCTGACGGTATATCGGCTGGTCCAAGAGTCGCTGACCAACATGGCCAAATATGCCGGGGCCACCCAGGCCGAAGTGAGCCTGCACAATTTTGACGACTACATCACCGTCATGGTCAAAGACAACGGCAAGGGCTTCAAACCCGAGCGGATCGGCCCCGGAAGCCACGGCGTCGCGGGCATGCGCCACCGGGTCGAAGCCGCTGGCGGCAAGCTGACCGTCTCCAGCAGCGCAGAAAATGGCACGCAGATAGGCGCAACGCTGCCCAAAACGTTCTAAACTCAACGCTCATGTAACTAATTGTCAGCCATCTCCTACAGCGCCACACCCCGACCACTGACAGCAAAACCAGTCCTGCACGGATAGAAAAAATTTACCTGACGGCTATGCTGGAAGAATGGTTTTTGCAAGAAAAGAAACAGCCTGTGATCAAGTCTCCGCCAGCAAACCCCAAGCCCCAAGGCTGCGCATGGCTTCGCCGCTTTCTTTGCGCTTTCCTTTGATATGCGTCGCATGAGGCGACGGTCAAGCCGTTGCGGAGGGTGGCGTATTCGCTATCATGACTGCTGCCCGCGCCGGGGCGCAGCGTGTGGAGGCGGGCGCGCCATCTCCTGCGGCTGTGTTGACCGGCCCCATTCAGTGTTTTATTACAAAAAATTCTCAACCCACTTACCCCAAGGATTTGCCATGAATACTTCCGCCAATGATGTGATGCCCACTATCCGTAAAGCTTCTGACACCCTGATTCAAGGCGCCAGCGATGCCGCCGATGCCACACGCGAACACGCCTACGAAGCGCTGGACAAGGCCGAAGACCGGCTGCGCCAGTTGCGTGGCAGCGTGGATCCGGTGGTGGACATGCTCGCCTCCAAGGCCCAAAAAATGGCCCGACAAAGCCTGGACTTGGCCTCCGAAGCCAAAGACCGGGCCGAGCAGTCGCTCAAGCGTGCTGCGGGCGTGACTACGCGCTACGTGTCCGAGCAGCCGGTGCGCTCCATCCTGATTGCCGCCGGTGTCGGCGCTGCCGTGGCGCTGCTGATCACCGCTTCGCGCCAACGCAAGTCGAACAAAAACCGCTACTAAAAAAAACTCCTGACGCCCCACTTATGCTGCACCCGCTTTTCTCCACCATTCTCCAGCGGCCCGATCTGGTCATGGATCACTTCTCGGCCTATGGCGCACTGTTCCACAAGGAGGCGTCCAGCGCCGGCTCCGAACTGCTGGCGCGCACGCTCGCAGGCCTGATGGCCATGCTCGCTGGCTTTGCGTTTTTGGGTCTGGCGGGCACAGCCGTGATGCTGGGGGTTTTGCAAAACCAGTTCCATTGGGTGCTGGTGGCAGTGCCGGGGATTGCGCTGGTGCTGTGGATCATTGCCATGCGGGCGGCCATGAAACCCTTCAAAAGCGAGCGCTTTCCCGAACTCAAAGCCCAAATTGACAGCGATGCCCAAGCCCTGCGCACCGTGGCCTGAAATGCACTCTTTTGCACAACTTACCCCGCAAGAACGTCTGGCGCTGAGCCGCAAGGCGCTGGTCCGGCACATGGTGCGCCACAGCCAGACGCATGAGGAAGACGGCATTTTTGACATTGATGAAGATCTTTCAGGTAGCCCTGTGCCCGGCGGCACGGTAAATCTTCTCAAATACGCCGCGCGCGCCTGGTGGCGCCATCATCCGGCCAGCGTGGTCGCAGAACTGGCGCGCCCGCTGCTTGACGATTACGCCAAGGTCCACCCCTTCAGGCTTCTGGGAATTTCGGCAGGTGCCGGGGCCGCGCTGGTTGTGTTCCGGCCCTGGCGCATGGTTTCTATGGGCGTGCTGCTGGCTGGATTGAAGTCTTCCGGGCTGGTCAATCTGCTCGCCAACCTTCCCCGCAGCGCCCGCCCGGATGCGCCGGACCAGCCGCAGGCCGCGCCATGAACCGCGCACAGTAGCAAAAAACCGCCACCGACGGGCATGGTGCAGCCCGCAGGCAGGCTTTCCCAGTGTTGCACCACCGTTCAAATCAACGAAAAGAGGAGCACATCATGACCATGAAATACGCTCGCGCCTTCGCCTTGGCAGCCCTGGCGGGCATCACCCTGACGGGTAGCGGCTGCGCCGTGGTGCGCGGCCAGGAAACAACGGGCGCCTTTGTCGATGACGCGGCCATCACAACAGCGGTCAAAGCCCGCTTCATCGAAGACAAGACCGTAGCCGCCTCGGCCATCAGCGTTGAAACCCTCAATGGCACGGTTCAGCTGTCCGGCTTTGCCAAATCAACAGCCGAAAAAAACCAGGCTGAAAACATCGCCCGCGACGTGAAAAACGTCAAAAACGTGCGCAACAACATCGTCGTTCGCCCTTAACGTCG
>CAIYKK010000259.1 GCA_903926695.1 uncultured Burkholderiales bacterium | reverse complement strand
TTCAGGGCCAGCGCCCGCACCATGCTGGTAGATCAGCTAGACCTTGACCCGCTGGTCATTGAGACGAACTTGGCCCACGCCGTGAAGGACGCGAACGGGCGAAGCTACAACCGCACCCAGTACCTCAAGCAACGGTTTGACCAGATTCAGACGTGGGCCGATTACCTGGACAAGCTGGCCGCAGGCGGCGAAGTAATCCAGTTCAAGGCGGCATGCGTGGCCTGAGCCGTGTAAAACTATCGTTTTTACCCTCGAAAATTTCCCATGAGCGAATACCAATACTACGAATTTGCCGCCGTTGATCAGCCTCTGAGCGCGCAGCAGCAGGCCGAACTGCGCGCCCGCTCCACGCGCGCCAGAATCACGGCGAGTGGCTTTATCAATGAATACCACTGGGGCGATCTCAAGGGCGACCCGCTGGACTGGATGCAGCGCTACTTCGATGCCCATGTGTATTTTTCCAACTGGGGCAGCGCCAGCTTCATGCTGCGTCTGCCGCTGGCCGCCCTGGATGAGGCGGCGCTGGCTGACTTTTTGCAGCCCTCCGTTGCAGCAGAAGAAACCGGCTATGGCGACGCCTTTACCGCCACCGCCACGCCAACGCACTGGATTCTGGACTGGAGTGCCAACGACGACTCTGGCGACTCTGAACGCGACTTGGAAGAAGATGAAGATGACGGTGGCTCGGGCTGGATGGCCCGGCTGCTACCCTTACGCGATGAGCTGCTGCGCGGCGACACGCGCCCGCTCTACCTGGGCTGGCTGGCCCGCGTCGGCAGTGAAGAAATCGGCGATGAGGATATTGAGCCACCGCTGCCTGCCGGGCTGAAAACCCTCACGCCCGCCCAGATGGCGCTGGCGGAATTTCTGGAAATACCGCCTGACTGGCTGACGGCTGCAGCGGCCAACAGCGTCGATCTGGCGGGTTCAACTAATACCACGCCCGTCATGGACGCTTGGCTGGCGCTGCAAACCCCGGCTCAGATGCGTGAAACCCTGCGCCTGCTGCTGCAGCAGCGCGGCCCGGAGGCCGAGCGCGGTGTGCTGGGGCGCTTTCTGGCCTGGCAGCGGGCGCAGCAGACGCCGGGCACCGCCTCGCCCGAGCGCCGCACGGTGGCGCAGATTGAAGAGATTTACCATGAAGTCGAGCGCATCCGCCTTGAGCGCGAGAAGCGTGACCGTCAGGCGCTGGCGGCTAGGCAGCGCGCCGCATGTGACAAGCATCTGGCCGAGGTGGCCGCACGCGCTGATGACATATGGGCGCAGATTGACCAGACATTGCAGCAGGGGACGGGCGGGGCGTATGAAAAAGCCCAGCAGGCCGTTCAGGAGCTGGCTGATGCGCTGGCGCTGGCCGGGCGCAAGGATGAGTTCCGGCCCGGCCTGGAGCGGCTGATGGCCAGTCACGGCAAGCGCCCCGCCTGGGTCACACGGATGCGCAAGGCCGGTTTCCTGTAGGGGACAATCGCCGCATGGCAAAAACACACATGCAATTACAGGAAATTCTCTTTTCACAGGGCTTTGGCACGCGGCGCGTCTGCGCGGGGCTGGTTCAGCAGGGGCTGGTGACGGTGGCGGGCGAGCCCTGCGATGAGCCGTCTATGGATTTTGAACCCAAAGGCCTGCAGTTCACGGCGCAGGGCGTGGCGTGGGAATACCACGAAAAAGCTTATTTGATGCTGCACAAGCCCGCTGGCTACGAGTGCTCGCAAAAGCCAAGCACGTATCCGAGCATTTACACGCTGCTGCCCGCGCCGATTCGCCAGCGCGGCGGCGGTGCGGCGGCGGGTGTGCAGGCGGTCGGGCGGCTGGATCAGGACACGACCGGCCTGCTGCTGCTCTCGGACGACGGCAAGTTTATTCACCGCATGAGCTCGCCCAAGCACCATGTGCCCAAGGTGTATGAAGTCACCGCCAAACACCCGGTCGATGACAAACAGGTGCAAAAACTGCTCGCGGGCGTGGTGCTCGACGATGATCCCAAGCCGGTGCGGGCCGCCGCCTGCGTGCAGACCGGCGAAAACCGCCTCAGCCTGACGCTGACCGAGGGCAAATACCATCAGGTCAAGCGCATGATTGCCGCCGTCGGCAACCGGGTGGAAGACGTGGCCGGCCTGCATCGCTCCTGCATCGGCTCGCTGGCGCTGCCGGATGACCTCAAGCCCGGCCAGTGGCGCTGGCTGACAGCGCAGGATTTGCTCAGCATTGCCGCCGCGCCCGCCGCCAAGGCCTGATCAGCGCGTAAAACATTTCGGAACTCGGCTTGGGAAGGCTTGCGTTCCCTCAATACCGCCGGGCAGCGGCTTTCGGAAAATTGGTGAGCTTCGTATGCGCTGCCGTGCCCGGTTCGGACTGGCGCGCACAACGCAGCCAGCGCTCTGCCAGTGGAAACCATGCCTTTTATTCGTAAGGCCGGTAATTTTGTGTGGCGGCAGGTGCTGCCACGCCTCTGGCGCTCTACTTACCATCAATCGCCCCGCTACACTAGCAGGTTGACCCTAGAAAGACTTATTTTGTGAATGCTTACTCTCGTTCTTTGGCTGGCGGGCTGTGTTTTTTGTCCAGTTTGATGTGCTTGCCAGCGCAGTCCCAGGTGCCCGCGCCAGCCGCTTTAGCTGCCGCATCGCTGCCGGTTTTTGTGCTCAATTCGCTCGATAACACCGTGAGCGTGATCAATCCGCTGACCTGGACCGAGACCCAGCGCATTCCCACCGGCAAGGAGCCGCACCACCTGTACCTGACGCCCGACGAAAAATCGGTCATCGTGGCCAACGCGCTGGGCGATTCGCTGACTTTTATCGACCCGCGCACGGCGCAGGTGCAGCGTGTGGTGCATGACATTCTGGACCCGTACCAGCTGCGGTTCTCGCCGGACATGAAATGGTTTGTGACGGCGGCCAACCGGCTCAACCATGTTGACATTTACCGCTGGGATGGCAACAACATGACGCTGGCCAAGCGCATTTCCACCGGCAAAACACCCAGCCATCTGTGGGTTGACACCAAAAGCACCACGGTGTACTCCACGATGCAGGACAGCGACGAGCTGGTCGCCATAGATTTGGCCACGCAGACGCTCAAGTGGCGCATCAAGATCGGTTCCATGCCCGCCGACGTGTTCGGCACGCCCGACGACAAGCATGTGCTGGTCGGCCTGACGGGCAGCGACGGCGTGGAAGTTTATGACGTGACGGGCAAGGAAGGTCGCTTTGTCAAGAAGATCAAGACGGGGCTGGGCGCGCATGCGTTTCGCGCCGCCGGGGACATGCGCCACGTGTACGTGAGCAACCGCGTGCTTAATACCATCAGCAAGATCGACTACCAGACGTTTGAGGTGGTCAAGAGCTTCCCTGCGCCCGCAGGCCCGGACTGCATGGATATTTCGCCGGACGGCAAAACCATCATGGTGGCTTCGCGCTGGGCCAAAAAGCTCACCGTGATTGATGCGGACAAAGGCACGATAGTGCGGCAGGTCAATGTGGGCAAGTCTCCCCACGGCGTATGGACGCTCAACCATGCGACGCGCCAGTAAACTGGTTTTTACGGCTGTTTCGGCAGCCGTTTTGATCGCTTCCCCTTGGGCTTTGGCCCAAAACCTTCCAGCGGCCAGTTGCGCCAAGCCGCTTTACTTGACCCTGGACACGGGCCACATGGAGGTGGCGCCGCTGATCGCCGAGGTGCTGAACCGCCAGAAAGTGCGCGTCACTTTCTTTGCCGCCAACGAAAAGACCAAGGTGGGCGACGGCAGTCTGGGCGCGTACTGGGCGCCGTGGTGGAAGGCGCGAGCCGCCGAAGGCCATGAATTCGCCTCCCACACTTACGACCACGCCTATTGGCGCGGTGACCTGCCCGGCGCCGCGCCGACGTTTCGCATCCGCCCGTCGGCGGGCAGCTTTGAGGGCCGCGAGCTGACGTGGGATGCTGCGGCCTATTGCGCCAACATCGCCCAGTCCGCCCAGCGGCTGCAGGAAATCACGGGCAAAAAACCGCTGGCGCTGTTTCGTGCGCCGGGCGGCAAGACCTCGCCCAAACTGCTGGCTGCGGCCCGCGCCTGCGGCTGGGCGCATGTGGGCTGGTCGCCCGCAGGTTTTCTGGGCGACGAGTTGCCCAGCGACAAATTCAGCAACGAAGCTTTGCTCAGCAAGGCGCTCAAGGACATTCGCGCTGGCGATATTCTGGTCGCGCACCTCGGTATTTGGTCGCGCAAGGACGCGTGGGCGCCCGCTGTGCTGGAGCCGTTGATCGTGGGCCTGAAAGCGCAGGGCTTTTGTTTTCAAACCCTGCGCCAGCACCCCGATTACCGGGACTGGATTGCGGCGCGGGAAAAATAGATTCTTGGGAAAAGGAAGTTGCCGTGATTGAGTGGATAGAGAATCAGTTTGCTACTGTGCAGCAGTGGCTGTATGAAACCGTGGTGCAGCCGTTGGCTTTTTGGGCCGGGGCGGGCAATTTGCTGGAGGTCGCTTACGGCGGCACGGGCTGGCTCGTGATGGGCGTGCTGCAAATTGTGGTGCTGCTGGCCATCATCGGGCCGCTGGAGCGACTTTGGCCCGTTCAAACCATCACAGATCGGCGGGCGGTGGGCGTCGATGTCATCTACACATTGATTCACCGCCTTGGCTTTTTCAAGCTGGTGATGTATTTCACCTTTGGGAACTGGCTGGAGGCTGGCATTGGCGTACTGCGTGCCGAGGGCTTGCCGACTTTTAACATCGACCAGCTCTGGCCGGGCGTGACCGATGGCCCGCTGGCGAGTTTTGTGCTGTATTTGGTGGTGTTTGACTTTGTCAATTACTGGTTTCACCGCTTGGAACACCAGTTCAATTGGTGGTGGGCGCTGCATTCGCTGCACCATTCGCAGCGCCAGATGACGATGTGGACGGACAACCGCAATCACCTGATTGACGATGTGCTGCGCGGCCTGTTGTTTGCCGTCCTGGCCATCATCATTGGGGTTGAGCCAGCCCAGTTCTTGGCGCTGGTGGCCCTCAGTCAGCTCAGCGAGAGCTTTCAGCATGCCAATCTGCGCGTGTGGTTTGGGCCGGTGGGCGAGCGGCTGTGGGTCAGCCCGCGCTTTCACCGGCTGCATCACAGCATTGGCATTGGCCACGAAAGCCACGGCCGCACGACGCTGGGCGGACACAACTTTGGCGTGCTGCTGCCGTGGTGGGACATGCTGTTCGGCACGGCCAACTTTGAACTACGCTACGACGCCACCGGCGTGCGCGATCAGGTCGAAGCGCAGCGCGACTACGGCGAGGGCTTTTGGATGCAGCAGTGGCTGGGGGTCAAGCGCCTGTTCGGGCGCGCCTGACGCGGATTGATCCGCCCGCTGGACGCCAGCGGCGCAGCTGGCGCGTTATGCTTGGCGCCATCCTATGAGCATGCTTTTAAACTCTTTCTGGCGGGCGGTGATCTACTGCGCGCATCCCCGCGTGGTGGCCTTGTCCCTGCTGCCGATTCTCATCATGGGCGGGCTGTCGCTGACTCTGGGCTATTTCTTCTGGGACGATGCGCTTCTTGCCGTGCGCAGCGAACTGCAAAGCTCTGACATGGTCAACGCCATGATTTTCTGGCTCCAGGGCATCGGGATGAAAAATCTGCACCAGTTCATCGCGGCCATGCTGCTGCTGTTTCTGGTGGTGCCGCTGATGGTGATCGTCACGCTGCTGGTCGTGGCCTGGTCCATGACGCCATCGATAGTGACGCTGGTGGCAACCCGGCGCTTTGCAAAGCTGGAGCGCAAAAAAGGCGTTTCCAAAATGGATGGCATCCTGTGGGCGCTGGGTTCGAGCGGGTTGGCGGGCGTTGCGCTGCTGGTGTCGCTGCCCCTGTGGCTGGTGCCGCCGCTGATTCTCCTGCTGCCGCCGCTGATCTGGGGCTGGCTGACCTTTCGCGTCATGGCCTACGACGCGCTGGCGGGCCACGCCACGCGCGAAGAAATGGCCCAGGTGTTTACCCAGTACCAAGGGCCGTTGGTCGCCATTGGCATGATCAGCGGCTACCTGCTGGCCGTGGTGCCCAGCCTGCTGTGGGCTTTCAGCGCGATGTATGTGGGCATGGCCCCGATTCTGGTGCCCGCGACGATTTGCTCGTACATCCTGATGTTTGCTTTTGCGTCGCTCTGGTTCGCTCACTACGGCCTGGCCGCGCTGGAAATTGTGCGCAAAAAGAATGCCACGCCACCGCCGACACCGCCGCCAATGGTGCAGACGATGCAGCTTCAAGGCACATTTCAGGTCACGCCGCCCGTGCCTGCAGTGCTGCTGACTGGGCCGGCGGCAGCGCTCGGCCCCATGCCCAAGCCAGCACCGGCAGCGGCGCCGCCAGCCCCCGCCAAAACGACATAATTTCAGGACTTTTTGCATGACTCCTCGCATCGGCCTCATTGTCATTGGCGATGAAATTCTTTCGGGCAAACGCACTGACAAGCACCTGCCCAAATTCATCGAACTGCTGGCCGCACGCGGCTTGCCGCTGGCCTGGGCCGAATACGTCGGCGATGACCCCGAGCGCATCACCGCCACGCTGGCACGGGCTTTTGCGGCGGCGCGCGACTCGGGCGAGGTGGTGTTTTCCACCGGCGGCATCGGTGCCACGCCCGACGACCACACCCGCCAGTGCGCGGCCCGAGCGCTGGGCGTCGAGCTGGCGCTGCACCCCGAAGCCAAAGCGCTCATCGAAGAGCGCATGCGCGACGTGGCCAGAGAGCAGGGCACGGTGTTCAAGCCCGAGCGCCACGACAACATCCACCGCCTGAACATGGCC
>CAIYKK010000258.1 GCA_903926695.1 uncultured Burkholderiales bacterium | reverse complement strand
TGCAGCCTGTGGAGAGGACGGCTCTGGCCTTGCGCGCAAGCGCAGGGCGAAACCAGCCTCAGTGAAGCAGGAACCCACCAAAGCGGCTTCAGCCAGCGCAATGCTGGTTGAAGCGCGGTAGGAATCCCCTTTCTTTAGGAAGGGGAGGATGTCAAAGTATCTCTGCGGCATTTTTGCGCCACCGCTGCGCCCTCGGGCCGATGTTAAAACATAGGCAGCGTCGCGCCAATCCGCCAGCGTGCGCTATCGGCGTTCTCCTACGCTAGCACCGGGCTTGCGCTGAAGCGGCGGGCGTGTTCTGTTTTTTACGCTGGGGCCAAGCTGCCGCACAGCCGCAACGCCCGGTTTGCGGCATGTGGGCCGTTCAACTTTTTCAGGAAAGGCAAGGCCATGAGCCGTTACATCATCATGACTTTCGGGGGCGCGGCGCTCGCGCTCGCTGTGGCGGGCGCTGCTGCACAGAACGCGCCAGCGCCAACGCCGCCCAACGCCGTTGGCGTGACGCCCGCCGAGGCCGCCGAGGCTGCGCGCCGGGCCATTCCCCGCAGCGACACCGCCACCGTGGTGCGCACCGCGCCTTCGCCCCTTGAGCGGGCGCGCCCCAGCGCGCAAAACAACACCACCAGCACGACCAGCGCCGCTGGCAACGGCCCCAGCGCCGTCGGAAACCTGGAGCCCAGCGCGGTCGGCCCGAGCACCCCCGCCGAGGTGAGCCCGGCGACTTCGGTGGACGCGGCCCCGCCAGCGCCGCCGGTGTCGCCGGTGCGCGCCGCCAGACGCAGCCCCAGAGCGGATCGCAACTGATTCGTGGCTGGGTTTTTTAATTCACCAGGAGACTCTCATGAACACCAATCCTTCGAGCATTTCTTCCCGCGCATCTTCCGCCACGGCCTCGCCCGGCAGCAGCGCCACAACCGATTCAGACCGGCTGGTCACCGGCCTTTTTCCCGACCGCGAAAGCGCCGAGGCCGCTTATAACGCCGCCCAGGCGCGCGGCTACGCCCAGGACGATTTCAATCTCGTGATGTCCGATGACACGCGTCAGGAGCACTTTTCCGGCGACGTGGCCGGGCGAGGTACATCGCTGGGTTCCAGAGCGGCTGAAGGCGCGGGCATAGGCGGAGCCATTGGCGGCACCGTGGGCGCCGTGCTGGCGGCCATCGCGGCGGTGGGCACCAGTCTGGCCCTGCCGGGGCTGGGGCTGGTCATCGCCGGGCCGCTCGCCGCTGCCGTGGCGGGCGCTGGTGCGGGCGCGGCCAGCGGTGGCCTGATCGGCGCGCTGATCGGCTGGAATATTCCCGAAGAGCGCGCCCAGCACTACGAGGAAGGCCTCAAGAAAGGCGGCATTTTGATCGGCGTCAATGTGCGCAATGACGAGGACGCCGCTTACATCGAAAACCAGTGGCGCCAGCACGGGGGCCAGCACATCTACCATTGAGCGTCGTCAAGGCAGACTCAAAGCGGGTGTTCGGTGTAAAAACGCCCGCCGTGAAACAGCAGCGGCGAGGCACCCTCGCGCTGGCTGCAGCGCTCGACCTCGCCGACGAAGATGACGTGATCACCTTCTTCGTAGCGGCTGCGGTTAAAGCACTCAAACGTGGCGGCGGCGCCGTCGAGCAGCGGCGCGCCGCAGACGCCCTCGGTGAACGCTACGCCGCTCCAGCGGTCTTCGCGGCGGCTGGCAAAACGCTCGGCGAGTTCTTTTTGGTCGGCGGCCAGAATGTTGATGGCGTAGTGCGAGCCAGTGCTCAACACCGCCATTGAACTGGCGCTTTTGGCCAGGCTCCAGAGCACCAGCGGCGGGTTCAGCGAGACCGAATTGAAAGAATTGGCCGTCAGCCCCACCAGAACCCCGGCGGGCGTGCGGGCGGTGACGATGGTCACGCCGGTGGCAAACATGCCCAGCGAGGCGCGGAATTCCGGGGTGGAAAAGCTGGGGCTGCTGGCTTGGCGAAGGGGCGTGAGGGAGGAGGGCATAGGCGGTTCATTTTACTGAAGCGCCTGGGAGTTGCAGCCTGCGGGTCTTGCGGCGGCGACAGCGCCAGCCTCAGCGCTGTTTTTGATAAGTGCTGTGCATTTCCGGCGCTTTGCTGGTGTCTTTGAGGCCGTCCTTCACGTCCTGCGCGGCCTGTTCAATCACTGGATTGGGCTGCTCGCTGCTCATGTTCACGGCCTGGTCGCGGTGGCTGGGCAGTTCCAGGGCGTTTTCGGCGGACGCGCTGCGGGCGCTTTCATGCTGGCCGGGGCGCGGGGTTTGCGGCTGCGTGCGGCGGATCGGCATGCCTTTGCCAGCGCCGGGCTGGTCGGGCGTGTTGGCCGATGCGCTGGCGGGCCGGGAGGCGGGCGCTGTTGGCGTGGAGGCGCGGGTGCAAGCGGGGGCGGCGGGGGCGGCGGGGCCGGTTCGGATTTTGGTCATCGGCGAACTGTGCGCCGGTTTGGCGGGCGCTGGTGTCAGCGATTTGGTACAGGCGGTGTAGGCGGGCCAGCTTGCGAAACGAAAAAAATTGCCCGCCAGCGGCGTGAACCGCGTAATTTCGGCAACAGCTTGGGGTTGTACGATTTCCGCCCGCTCTTCACCATCCCTGTGCCACGCCATGCCGACAACAAGCCGATTCAGCCCGCCATGGGATAAACGCACGCTGGCCGTCTTCGCGCTGTCGGCTCTTTTGGTGGTGCTGTTTGCGCTGGGCTGCTTCGTCAGCTACCAGCACCTGCACCAAGAGCGTCAAAACGAGCAGCGGGCGCAGGCGCAGCGCATGCTGCTGGCCTTCGAGGAGCACTCGGTGCGCCTGTTTGATTATGCGGACGGCCAGCTGCGCGCCATCCGCTCGTATCTGCATGAGCACGGCAACGACGAGAAGTGGGAGCGCTTCATGCGCGACATCAAAGCGCCCCACGCGGAGCGTTTCACCGGCATTATCCAAGTCGTGGACCGCAACGGCTGGGTCGTCTATCAGTCCGAAATACCACGCGAGCAGCTCAAGTTACTGCCCAACCTGTCCGATCTCGATTATTTCCAATATTTCCTCCAGCATCCGGGCGATTCGCTCTTCATCGGCGCCACGCGCCTGGGCCGCGTCACGGGCAAGATGCAATACCGCGTCGCCCGCCCTGTCCTTAAAAACGGCGTGTTCGATGGCCTGGTGGTGATGACGCTGCTGCCCGAACACATCACGGACTTTTACCGCAGCACCAGCCTGGGGCCGCGCAGCACGGTCGCCATGATGACGCAGGACCAAAAGCTGATTGCCCGCCAGCCGCCCGCATTGCCCAAGATGTTCGACCGCGTGAACTCCAGCCTGACCAAAACCTACGGCATCAGCACCGCGCCCGGCGAGAGCAGGAGCATTTTTGGCGTTGTCAGCTCGTTCGATCAGCTTCAGCGCGATCTTTTTTTGAAAAATCTGGCCGACTACCCGGTGACCCTGGTGGTCGGCGTGGCCGAGCTGGACCTCGATGACGCACTGGCCGCGCCGCGCCGCAGTCTGGGCGGGCTGGCCGTGGCATTCACGCTGTTTGCGATGCTTGTGTGCGCGCTGATCCTGCGCATGATTGGCCAGAACCGGCGGCTGGCGCACTCCGAAGCCGCCGCCCGCCAGTCGGCAGTCCTGCTCCAAGCGAGCGAAGTGCGCCTGCAGTCGATCTTTGACGCCAGCCCGGACGCCTTGCTGATCTGCGATGCGCAAGGCGCCATCATCATGGGCAACCGGCGGGTGGAGCATCTGTTCGGGTACACGATGGACGAGCTGCTCGGCCAGAGCGTCGAAGTATTGCTGCCAGCGCGTGACCAGGCCAGCCACCTGACGCTGCGCAACATGTTTATCGAAGGCCCGATCTCGCGCCCGATGAGCGTCGGGCGCGATCTCAAGGCGCGACGCAAAGACGGCAGTGAATACGATGTGGAAATCAGCCTGAGCCCGATTCAGACGGACCAAGGCCTGTTCATCGCCAGCGCGCTGCGCGACATCACGCAGCGCAAACTGTCCGAGGCCGAGCTGGCGCAGCACCGCGACCGGCTGGAAGAGCGGGTCGCCAGCCGCACCCACGAGCTGGCAGAGGCCAAAGCGAGCGCCGAGCGCGCCAACAACGCCAAGTCGCGCTTTCTGGCAGCGGCCAGCCACGACCTGCGCCAGCCGCTGTCGGCGCTGAGCGTGTATGCCGGGCTGCTCAACGACAGCCGTCCGCCCTCGGGCAAGATGGTGGCCAACATTAAAGACTGCATTGGCAGCTTGAGCGCATTGCTCACCGACTTGCTCGATCTGTCCAAGCTCGAAGCCGGGGTGGTTACGCCGAAAATTCACGATTTTTCGATGGCGCAGACGCTGGCTAGCCTGGCGTGCGACCACACGCCGCAGGCCAGCGCCAAAGGCTTGACGTTGCGCTTGCGCCCGTCGAACTGGACGGCGCGCAGCGACCCGGTGCTAGTCCGGCGCATTCTGGGCAACCTGATCGAAAACGCCATCCGCTACACCGAGCGCGGCGGCGTGCTGGTCGCCTGCCGCCGCCGCCAAGGCAAAACCTGGGTCGAAGTCTGGGACACCGGCATCGGAATTCCCGCCGACAAAACGGCAGAAATTTTTGAAGAGTTCAAGCAGCTCGGCGATCAGGCGCGCAATACCGGCAGCGGGCTGGGGCTGGCCATCGTCGCCAGAACGGCGGCGCTGCTGGGGCTGCAAATCAAGGTGTACTCATGGCCGGGACGCGGCTCGGTGTTTGCCATCGAACTGCCGCTCGGGCTGGCCGCACCGGCCAAACCCGCGCCCGCGCCGCCCGCGCCTGGGGTTGTTCATGCGTTGCGAATCGCGTTGGTGGACGATAACGAAATGGTTCGCACGGCACTGTCGGCCTGCCTGGACATGCTGGGCTACCAAGTGGTTGCCGCCGACAGCCAGGCCACGCTGCTGGCCGAACTCGGCACGCTTGGGCCGGACATCGTGCTCTCGGACTACCGGCTGGCGCAGGGCGAAACCGGGTTTGATGTGATTACCGCCGTCAGGGCGAGTTTTGGCAGCGCCATCCCCGCCCTGCTGATCACCGGCGACACTGACCCAGCCTTGCTGCGCAGCATGACCGAACGCGGCATCCTCGTGCTGCACAAGCCGCTGGAACTGGAAACCCTGCAGGCCGCGCTGGAGAACCTGGGGCAGCTTCAGGAAACCGAAGCCGCAGACAGCCGGGTTTGCGGGCGCACCCGGCCAAAGCCGTAAAAATCAAAAGCCGCCTGCGGCATCTCGCCGCTCATCAATTGCGCCAGCGCTTTGCCAGAGCCAGCGCCATGCGTCCAGCCCAGCGTGCCGTGGCCCGCGTTGACCCACAGGCCACCGACGCGGGTTTTGCCGATAAACGGAATATTGGTCGGCGTGGCGGGCCGCAGGCCGGTCCAGAACTGCGGGTTGCCGCCGTCTTCGGGCAGGCGCGTGTCGCACACGCCGGGCAGCACTTCTTCCGCGCGCCGGGCCAGCAGGCGGCAGCGCGCTTTGGCCACGGGCGTGTCCAGCGACAGGTCGTAGCCGCC
>CAIYKK010000257.1 GCA_903926695.1 uncultured Burkholderiales bacterium | reverse complement strand
GGGGCCAGCGCGTGCTCCAGCCAGTTCAGCCAGGCGTCCATGCCCGCGCCGCTGGTGGCCGAGAGCTGGATGATTTCAATGGCCGGATTGACGCGCCGGGCAATTTCAATGCAGCGCGCCACGTCGAATTGAACGTGCGGTAGCAGGTCGGTTTTATTAAAAATCATGAGCCGGGCGGCGGCGAACATGTCGGGATATTTGAGCGGCTTGTCCTCGCCCTCGGTGACGGAGAGGATCGCTACCTTGGCCGCTTCGCCCAAATCCCACGCGGCGGGGCAAACCAGATTGCCGACGTTTTCGATGAACAGAAGGCTGGTGGCGTCGCCGGGGTGATGGTCGTGGCCATGCGTGTGAGGCGCGTCATGGCTGTGCGCTGCGCGGTCGTCGTGATGGTGATGCGCTTCATCCGCCGCCGGGCCGTGCGAATGCAGCCGCGAAAACGCTTCAGCCACCATAGGCGCGTCTAAATGGCAGCCTTTGCCGGTGTTGATTTGAATGGCTGGCGCGCCGGTGGCGCGGATGCGGTCGGCGTCAAAGCTGGTCTGCTGGTCGCCCTCGATGACGGACACGGCCAGCGCCGGATGGCGGCGCTTGAGCGCCAGAATCGTCGCGCACAGCAGCGTGGTTTTGCCCGAGCCGGGGCTTGACACCAGATTGAGCGCCGCCACGCCGTGCGCTTGGAAATGCTGGCGGTTTTGCGCGGCGATACGGTTGTTTTCGCCGAGGATGTCGGTTTCGAGCTTGATGGCGCGCTCTTGGCTCATGCCGGGCACGGAGACGCGGGCCGCGCCTGCGCCGAAATGCAGATCGCCGCTCTGGGCGTTGACCTGCGGCGCGGCGGGCGCGGTGTCGGGCAAGAAGGCCAGCCCGGCGGCAGCGGGCGCGCTCTGGTCGTGGTCGTGGCCCGGCGCGTGGGAATGGCTGTGATTTTGTCCGCCGCTGTCGGCGCAACCGCAAATAACGCACATGATTTGAATTCCTTGTTTAGTCGTCGGCGACCAGCATATCGATCACGCGCAATTCGGTGCCGCCTGTGGGCTGCAGGCGGTAGCTGTCGCAGTGCGGGCAGGGCGTGCCGCGCTCGGGCAATGGCACGGTTTGGCGGCAATCGAGGCACAGCGCCTGACCGGGCGGCTCGTCAAATTCAAAACGTGCCCCGTCCAGCAGCGTGCCGGGCGCGAGCGCTTCAAGCGCAAATTGCAGGGCGCGCAACTCGACATTGGCGAGCTGGCCCACTTCCAGCCGCAGCAGACGCACGCGGCGGAAGTTTTCGCGCCGGGCGCTGTCTTCGACCAGCTTCAAAATCCCGCCCGCCAGACTGATTTCATGCATGCGTTGCCTCCTTGGGGCATTCTCGCCGATGACGCGCTGCCGGGCTGGGTGATACTTGCCGACTTTTGCCATGCCTTCTGCAACGCCTCCTCACCGCCCGGTTTGCGCCGTCTGCCTGCGCCCGCAGCGCGCCTGCATTTGTGGCTGGATCACGCCGGTGGCGCACCACGTCGAAGTCGTTGTGCTGCAGCATCCGCTGGAGGTGAATCAGGCCAAAGGCAGCGCGAGGTTGTTGCATTTGAGCCTGCCGCGCAGTCTTCTGGTGACCGGCGAGGTGTTTGCCGAAGATCACTTGCAAGCGCTCATCGACGCGCCGCTGACCGCCGCCACCAGCGCGCCCCGCCACACACTGCTGCTTTACCCCGATTCGCCGCCCAACGCCGCGCCGGGCGCGCCACCGCCGCCACCCGCGCTGCAAGCCGAGCATTTGGCAAATCCGCAGCAACTGCGCCTCATCGTGCTCGACGGCACCTGGCGCAAAAGTCGCAAGATGCTGCACCTCAATCCGCTGCTGCAGCGCCTGCCCCGGCTGGCCCTCACGGCCATGCCCGCGTCGCGCTACCGGATTCGCAAAGCGCATTTGCCCGATCAACTTTCCACGCTGGAAGCCACCTGCGCCGCGCTGGCCCAGCTTGAAGCCGATGCCGGGCGATTTGAGCCGCTGCTGGCCGCGTTTGATGGGTTTGTGGCGCAGCAATCGGGCTACACCCCGGCTTCATCCAGAACCCGCTCGCTGGCCTGCTGCTGCAGCGCCCACATTTCGGCGTAACGGCCATTGGCCGCCAGCAATTCAGCGTGATGGCCGCGCTCGACGATGCGCCCGCCGTCCATCACCAAAATCTCGTGCGCATCGACCACCGTTGACAGCCGGTGCGCAATCACCAGCGTGGTTTTGTTCTGCGCGGCAGTGCGCAGTTCGCTTTGAATGGCGCGCTCGTTGGCCGAGTCCAGCGCTGAAGTCGCCTCGTCAAAAATCACCACCGGCGGGTTTTTCAAGAGCGTGCGGGCGATGGCCACACGCTGCTTTTCGCCGCCCGAGAGTTTCAGGCCGCGCTCGCCCACCCGCGTCTGGTAGCCCAGCGGCGTGGAGGCAATAAAGTCGTGAATGCGGGCGGCTCTGGCGGCTTCTTCGACTTCTTCGTGCGTCGCGCCCGGTTTGCCGTAGGCGATGTTGTATTCCACCGTGTCGTTGAACAGCACCGTGTCCTGCGGCACGATGCCGATGGCTTGGCGCACACTGGCCTGCGT
>CAIYKK010000256.1 GCA_903926695.1 uncultured Burkholderiales bacterium | reverse complement strand
GACGTGCTGCGCAAATGCCGGGACTGGTCCTCCAAAATCGGCGAGATCAAGGTGACCGAAGACCAGAACCCTGTCGTGTCCATTCAGGTGACCGGCGTGGATATTGAACCCATCCTGCGCGCCGCCGAGGTGATTGACAACCCAGGCAACCGGCGCAAGAAGATACGCGAGTCGCTGTTTGCCGAGCTGCGCATTCCCGACGATGGCGCTTTGTTCACCTGCTACAAATTCAACTGGCGCGGCACTCCCCGCGAGGTCGAGCTGCTCTACGAAAACGTGCGCGAGATGACCGATGAGCGCCTGCGCGGGCGCTCGGGTGCCTGGACCGTGGTGCTGGATTTTCCGTTTGACGAGCCCAACTTCAGCGCCAATGACGACATCGCCCGCCTGGCGGCCTACCGGGGCGGCGACACCAAAACGCTGGTCTGGCTGCCTTCGTTTTTTAGCCACAAGGCGCTGGCCGATCTGGGCCGTCTGGTGGTGCTGGACCACATTCTTTCCGGCGAGCGCTTCGAGAGTTATGCGACCCACCTGAGTTTTGTGGACCGGGTGCAGGCCAAGGCGCTGGCCAAAAATCAGCTCGATTCCTTGCGCAGCAAGCTGCGCAGCCAGCTGGAAGTGGCGTTTGGCATCAGCACCGAGCCGCGCGACGCGGTGACCCATGCACTCAGCGCGGATCAGCAGTTTTGCTCTCTGGACCCGACCTTGTCGCCTCGCCCGCCGGTGGGTGCCAGCTTCAAGGAGGCTTTTGAAGCCCTGCTGGGCCAGCTGTTTGCGCACCAGTACCCGGCCCATCCCGAGTTTGACACCGACATCAAACCGGGTCCGATTCGCAAAATCTGGCCCGAAGTGCAGCGCGCCATTGAAGCGCCTGACCGGCGCGGTCTGGTGGCTGATGCCGCCACCCGCCGCCTGGTCCGTTCGGTGGTGAACCCGTGTCAGCTGGGGCAAATGGGCGAAACCCACCTGCTGGTGGAAGACCACTGGCGCGCCCGTTTTGTCCAAAGCCATGCGCGTGATGGCGGCGGTGCCATGACGGTGGCCAGATTGCGGCAGTGGATCGACACACCCAGCCCGATGGGTCTGCCGCTGGAGCTGCAAAACCTGATCATCCTGAGTTTTGCCGCGCTGACCAACCGCCGTTTTATTTTGCGCGGCGGCCCGGTCGAGCCGTCGATTGACAGCCTGCCCGACGAGCTGGAGCTGCGCGAACAGGCCCTGCCCGATGCGGCTGACTGGGCGGCAGCCGTCAAACGCGCCGCCTCTTTGTTTGGCCTGACCGTGCCGCAAACGCTCAAGGCGGGCAATGTGGGCCGTCTGGTGGATGAGGTGCGCCGCGAGGCAGGTGCCAAGCGTGAAGCGGTCGGCAAGCTGGTGACGGCTGTGCGCGACTGCGCCACGCGCTATGGCGCTTCTCTGGCCGCACGGGTGTACACCAGCGAATCCGCCCAGGCGCTGCTGGCCACACTGCAGGCAGCCACCGACGCTGAGCTGGTGCATGCCCTGGCCACAGCCAGCATCGACACTTCGGAAGCGGCGCTCGGGTGTAGCATGGCGCAAGCCCAGAACGTGGCGCAAGCGCTGGACCATGCCAACTGGACGATTTTTGATGCGATGCAAGCGCTGCAAGACCACAGGCAAACCGCCGCAGCGTTGATTCTGAGCCGCCTGAGTGAGGCGCTGGGCAGCGAAGAGCATGTCATTCCGCTCAAATCCAGACTGGAAGAGCTTGAGCGTGATGCCGTTCGTTTGCTGACTGCAGTACCGCAGCCAGTGCCACCGCCACCGCCGCCACCAGCGCCGCAACCACTACCCCAGCCGCCTGTCATTTCGCCCGTTCCCTTGCCTGCGCCAGCCGTCCCGGCGTCGTTTGCCGGCGCAGGAAAGCCGCCTTCAGCGCCCGTGCTGGTGAATGAGGGTGAAAAAGTCGGCCTTGACACCGATGCCGCCGCTCGTGTTTTGAAGAGTTTGCAAGAACAGCTGCAAGGCGACCCCGAATTGGAATTGAGTCTGAGCTGGCGGCTGGAGCGCCGGAGCGCGCAGCCATGACCGTCTCCGTCCCCCTATATCAGCGCCCAGCTGGACGCGGTGCTGGCGCGTGAGCCCGATGCCCTGACGGTGGCGATTCGTGCCACGGCCAGGCAGGCCTGGCCGGATGCCATTTATCAGCGTGGACGCCGTTTTGCCCTGCGCTGGTGCGATTCCATGCTGGCCATGCGTGAAGCCCTGTGCGAGGTGGCGCACATGAAATCGGCTGGCGCGGCCGATGTTGGTTTGGTGCTGCTGACGCCCTTGGGTTCGCATGAGGTCAGCGAAGACATTGCGGCGCGCCTGGGGCGTGGACGCATCTTTCAGCCCGAAGGCTGGGACATGGTTCGGCAGCTGTTTGGTGCCAAGGAAGTCGATGCCCGTTTAGGGCGCTTTGGCTGGATGCCGCAGGCGCTGATGGACGGCGCAGCCCAGGGCGCTTACACCCCTGTGGCCAGCGGTTTTCTGGACCTCGATACCGCCTGGAAAGCGCTGCTGCAGCGCTTTCTTCAGCTCGACGAGCCGCGCCCCGATGCCCGCACCCTGCTGCAATGGACGCTGCAGCCCTCCAGCGATGCGTCACTCAAACTGCTGCCAGCCAGCGCCCGGCTAGATGCCCTGCGCTGGCTGGCCGAATCAGCCGGAACGGCGGGACGCATGGTGCTCGCCTGCATTGAAGCGGGCCGCACCGGCGACGCGGTGGCGCTGGGACTGGTTTGCGGGGTTTTGTATGCCCCGGCTGGTGAAGGCCATGTGGCCTTGGGCCATGCGGCGATCCGGCTGGAGCGTTTTGTGGGCGACAGCCATGTCAGCGTACTGGAAGGGCGCGCCTGGGCGCAGGCGGCGCAGCAGCTGGTTCGTGAGGGTGGCGCTGATAGCTTCCGGCCAGCGCTGGACCGGGCTGATGCGTTGCTGGCCGAACTGCATGTGGCCGAATTCGCACACCTGAGTGATGTGCTGCCGCTGGGGTTCGAGCAGCGCCTGCACTCACTGGCCATCAACCTGAGCGCGCATGTTCAGGCGCTCACGGATGAAAGTTTAAGTGTGGTGGAGAACGCCGCGAACCGCGCTTTGGCCCACGCCCTGGTGGCCACGCAGACTCATAGGGCTGAGCGGGTGGAAATGGCCAGGCGTCTGGCGCGCTGGCTGGCGCGCCCCGCCACCAGCGCCGCCACGGTAGCCGATAGGGTCTGCTGGCAGGCTGATGAAGGCGCTTTTGTGGACTGGGCGCGCTTTCGCCTGCTGGGGGGCGATGAATTGGCCACGCTATCCCAGGCTTACGGGGCGGTTCGCACGGCGGTCATGGCTCGGCGCAACGCCTTGGGGCAGCAGTTTGCTCTGGCATTGCAGCGCTGGAATGCGCAGGCACCCGGCTGCGAGGCGCGCATGGTTCCGCTGGAATCCGTGCTGGAGCGCGTCGTCGCGCCGCTGGCCGCACTGCAGCCGGTGCTGTTGCTGGTGGTCGATGGCCTGAGTACCAGCATTTTTCAGGAGCTGTTTGCCCGGCCCGAGCGCCAGGGCTGGGCCGAGGTGGTGCCCGCTGGTCTGGCGCGTCCTTTGGTTGGCGTGGCAGCGTTCCCGACGGTGACGCAGGTCAGCCGGGCCACGCTGCTGTGCGGCAAGCTGACAACGGGCACGGCGTCTTTGGAACGGAGCGGTTTTTCCAGCCATGCTGCGCTATTGGCCGCATCGGGTAAAAATCTGCCGCCCAAGCTTTTTCACAAAGGCGATCTCAGCGATGAAACGAACCTGTCGAGTGATGTTCGCTCGGCGTTTGCCGACCCCAGGCAAAGGGTCATCGGGCTGGTTTACAACGCGGTGGACGACCACTTGAGCGGGCCGGATCAGTTGCTGCAGCGCTGGAGTCTGGAAAATCTCCGTCTGCTGCTGCCCATTTTGCGCGAGGCCCGCGCTGCCCGCCGCGTGGTCATCATCACGGCCGATCATGGGCACATGCTTGAAGACGGCAGCACGCACATGAGCGGCGGCGAAAGCGATCGATGGCGAAATGGCAATGCGGCCGTCAGCGACAACGAAATCGTCTTGACAGGAGGGCGCGTGCGCACCGCCAGCGGCGCCACGTCGATTACGTGTCTGTGGAGCGAGCGCGTGCGCTACGCGGGCCGCAAGAATGGTTACCACGGCGGCGTTTCCCTGCAGGAAGTGACCGTGCCGCTGAGCGTGCTGCTGCCCACGGGAATGACGCTGGCCGGATGGCAG
>CAIYKK010000255.1 GCA_903926695.1 uncultured Burkholderiales bacterium | reverse complement strand
TGGCCCGTGCCAGCCGGAGTACATGCAGTTTTCACCAGCCGGGCTGGTGGCGTGTCTGTGCCGCCGTATGAGAGTCTGAATCTGGGCACTCACGTCGGTGACCGGCCCGAGTCGGTGGTGGCCAATCGGGCGGCGCTGCAGTGTGCTGTCGGCGCGCATCCGGTCTTTTTAAATCAGGTGCATGGCAGCGCGGTGCTAGCGCTGGACGCGGCCACGCCTGATGGCCTGTCCGCAGACGCCTGCGTCACGCGGCAGCGCCAGCTGGTTTGCACTGTCATGGTGGCCGATTGCCTGCCGGTGTTGCTGGCCACGCACGATGGCCGTGCGGTGGCCGCCGCCCATGCAGGCTGGCGCGGGCTGGCGGGTGTGGGCGGACAGGGCGTGCTGGAAGCGGTTCATGCCGCCTTGCTGACACAGGCTGGCGGCGCATCCAGCGTTCTGGCGTGGCTGGGGCCGTGTATCGGGCCGTCGGCGTTTGAAGTCGGCCCGGAAGTCAAAGCGGCGTTTGAGGTGGTGCAGCCGCAGGCGGCTGGCTGTTTTGTGCAAAGCGGCGCGGGCCGCTTTTTGGCCGATTTGCCAGCGCTGGCCCGGCTGCGGCTGCAGGCGCTGGGCGTCAGCCAGATTGATGGCAACGACGGCAGCGCGCCGTGGTGTACCGTGGGCAACCCGTCAAGGTTCTTTTCCCACCGGCGCGACGCTGGTGTCCACGGCAATGGTTTTGGCAGCACGGGCCGCATGGCCGCCTGCATCTGGCTCGACTGAGGGCGCTTGGGCGGCAGAATTGGACTGCAGGCTGGCCAGATGCTCCGTGCGCGCCTGGGCTTCGCGTGCTTTGATGGCCTTGTTGCGCGCTGGGGCGCCCATGAGGTAAACCGCCAAGGTCATCGGCCCCGCGCCGTAGAGCAAAAACGTCACCAGCGCGCCTAGAATGGTTCCGTTGGCGTTGGTGGCTTCGGCCACGCTCATCATGAGCACAACATATATCCAGGCGATGACGATCAGGTACATAAAAATTTCTCGGTCTTGTCAGGTTTTCAGAAGCTAATCCGACGATACTGGAATTGCCGTGGACAACTCAGAGCCGCCACAATTGAGGAGATAGCTGTGAATTTTGAACCGAATCTGGCCCAGGCGGCCCAACAGATGCAAGAGACCTTGAACTCAGGCTTGCGACAAATCATGGGCAGTCTGGGAACAGGCCCGACGGCCGGATTTCCTCAAGTCGATCTGTCCGCCTTCAAGCCTGTCAATCAAGCCCAGCCGTCAATCCATTTTGATCCGGTCAAGCTGCAGGAACTCCAGCAGCGCTACATGAGCGAAGCCGCTACCCTGTGGAACCAAGGCCTGCAAAGCAGCGCCGCCCCGATCTCGTCTGATCGCCGGTTTTCCGATCCGGCCTGGCAGGCCAGCCCGGTTTCCAAATTCATGGCCGCAGCCTACCTGCTCAACGCCCGCACCCTGATGGAGCTGGCCGAAGCCGTCGAAAGCGACGCCAAAACTAAAGCCCGTCTGCGCTTTGCAGTTGAGCAGTGGATGGCCGCCTCGGCGCCCAGCAACTTCCTCGCCTTCAATGCCGAAGCCCAGAAAAAAGCCATCGACAGTCAGGGAAAAAGCATTGCCAAGGGCCTGCAAAACCTGATGCATGACATGAAGCAGGGTCATGTCTCCATGACCGACGAGAGCCTGTTTGAAGTCGGCAAAAACGTCGCCACCACCGAAGGTGCTGTGGTGTTCGAGAACGAATTTTTCCAGCTCCTCGAATACAAGCCGCTGACGGACAAGGTTTATGAAAAGCCTTTCCTGTTCGTGCCGCCCTGCATCAACAAGTTTTACATCCTGGACTTGCAGCCCGAAAACTCCATGATCCGCTATGCGGTCGCGCAGGGTCACCGCACCTTCGTGCTGAGCTGGCGCAACCCCGACCAGTCGATGTCCAGCAACACCTGGGACGACTACATCGAGAATGCCGCCATCAAAGCGATCAAGGTGGTGCAGGAAATCACCGGTGCCGACACTATCAATGCGCTGGGCTTTTGCGTCGGCGGCACGATTTTGACCACCGCACTGGCGGTGCTGGCGGCACGCGGCGAAAAGCCGGTGGCTAGCACCACCTTGCTGACATCCCTGCTGGACTTTACCGACACCGGAATTCTGGACATTTTTATTGACGAAACTTCCGTCAAGTACCGTGAAGCCGAGATGGGCAAGGGCGGTCTGCTCAAGGGTAAAGACCTCGCTTCGACCTTCAGCTTCCTGCGTCCGAATGATCTGGTCTGGAATTACGTCGTCGGCAACTACCTCAAGGGCGAAACGCCACCGCCGTTTGACCTGCTCTACTGGAACAGCGATTCGACCAACCTGCCCGGCCCGTTCTACACCTGGTATTTGCGCAACACCTATTTTGAAAACAACCTGATCAAGCCCGGCAAGACCGTGGTGTGCGGTCAAAAGGTTGATCTGGGCAAGCTCGATATGCCGTTTTACCTGTACGGATCGCGCGAAGACCACATCGTGCCGATTGGCGGCGCTTACGCTTCCACGCAGGTTTTGCCGGGCAAAAATCGTTTTGTGATGGGCGCTTCGGGTCACATTGCGGGCGTGATCAACCCCCCGGCCAAAAAGAAGCGCAGCCACTGGATCAACAACAGCCTGACAGGCGGCAACCACCCCGCAGACCAGGCCGACTGGTTCCAGGGCGCGACTGAATACCCCGGCAGCTGGTGGACGGACTGGTCTGACTGGCTCAAGGCCCAGTCTGGCAAGCAAATTGCTTCCCCTAAAAACTACGGCAGCCGCAAATACAAGGCCTCCGAGCCAGCACCGGGACGCTATGTCAAGGTCAAGGTCTAGGTTTAGGCATCACTGAAATCTGGTCAAAAAATTTATACGAAAGAGACAACAATGCAAGATATCGTCATCGTTTCAGCAGGACGCACCGCCGTGGGTAAATTTGGCGGCTCGCTGGCCAAAGTAGCCGCCCCGGAATTGGGCGCCGCCGTCATCAAGGCGGTGCTGGAGCGTTCAGGTCTGAGCGCCGATCAAATCGGTGAAGTCATCATGGGCCAAGTGCTGGCCGCTGGCGCCGGTCAAAATCCGGCACGCCAGTCTGTGCTGAAGGCTGGTTTTCCTCAAGGCATTCCCGGCCTGACCATCAACGCCGTGTGCGGTTCGGGCCTGAAGTCGGTCATGCTCGCGGCTCAAGCCGTGGCCACTGGCGACAGCGAAATCGTGATCGCTGGCGGTCAGGAAAACATGAGCGCTTCGCCGCATGTGCTCAACGGTTCGCGTGACGGCCAGCGCATGGGCGACTGGAAAATGGTCGATACGATGATTGTCGATGGCCTGTGGGACGTTTACAACCAGTACCACATGGGCATCACCGCCGAGAATGTGGCCAAAAAATACGGCATCAGCCGCGAAGCGCAGGATGCACTGGCGCTGGCCAGCCAGATGAAAGCGGTAGCCGCACAGGATGCAGGCAGGTTCCTTGACGAAATCGTGCCGATTTCCATTCCCCAACGCAAGGGTGATCCGGTGGTGTTTGCCGCCGATGAGTTCATCAACCGCAAAACCAGCGCTGAAGGTCTGGCAGGCTTGCGCCCGGCGTTTGACAAGGCTGGCGGCGTGACCGCTGGCAATGCCTCGGGCTTGAACGATGGCGCTGCCGCCGTCATGGTCATGACCGCCAAAAAAGCCGCCGCTTTGGGTCTAACGCCGCTGGCGCGCATTGCCAGCTACGCCACTTCCGGGCTGGACCCCGCTTACATGGGCATGGGGCCGGTACCCGCTTCGACCAAGGCATTGGCGCGTGCTGGTTGGAACGCTCAAGATTTGGACCTGCTCGAAATCAACGAAGCTTTTGCGGCTCAGGCCTGCGCCGTCAACCAGGAAATGGGTTGGGACACAAGCAAGATCAACGTCAATGGCGGTGCGATTGCCATTGGCCACCCGATTGGTGCATCCGGTTGCCGTATTTTGGTGACGCTGCTGCACGAAATGGTTCGCCGCGATGCCAAAAAAGGCATTGCGAGCCTGTGTATTGGCGGCGGCATGGGGGTTGCCCTCACGCTGGAGCGCTAAGCAGCAGGAAAAAAGAGGTTCTGACGCCCGGTTTTCGGGCG
>CAIYKK010000254.1 GCA_903926695.1 uncultured Burkholderiales bacterium | reverse complement strand
GCGGTGAAAATCGGCTTCATCAGCGTGCCGGAGGCATAGACAAAACTCTCCAGCTGGTCGCGGTAGTGGTCCATGTCCTTGATCGGGCGCAGCGCCACGCCGCTGTCCGCCGCCGCTTGGGCCACGGCGGGCGCGATTTTCATCATCAGGCGCGGATCGAACGGCTTGGGGATGAGGTATTCCGGCCCGAAAGACAGCTTTTCGCCGACATAAGCGGCGGCGACCACTTCGCTCTGCTCGGCCTGCGCCAGATCGGCAATGGCGTGAACGGCGGCGATTTCCATTTCAATCGTGATGGTCGAAGCGCCCGCGTCCAGCGCGCCCCGGAAGATGTACGGGAAGCACAGAACGTTGTTGACCTGATTCGGGTAGTCGCTGCGTCCGGTGGCGATGATGGCGTCGTCGCGCACCGATTTCACATCTTCGGGCAGGATTTCCGGGTTCGGATTGGCCAGCGCAAAGATGATGGGGCGCGCTGCCATTTTGCGCACCATGTCTTTTTTCAGCACGCCGCCAGCGGACAGGCCGAGGAACACGTCCGCGTTTTCGATGATCTCGCCCAGCGTGCGCGCCGACGTATCTTGCGCAAAAAACTGCTTGTCTTCGTCCATCAGCACGGTGCGGCCTTCATAGACCACACCCGCCAGATCGGTGACGTAGATGTTTTCGCGCGGAATGCCCAGTTTGAGCAGCAGCCCGAGGCAGGCCAGCGCCGCCGCGCCCGCGCCGGACGTGACCAGTTTGACCTTTTTCGGGTCTTTGCCCGCGACTTTCAGCGCGTTGAGCATGGCCGCGCCGACGGTGATGGCCGTGCCGTGCTGGTCGTCGTGAAAGACCGGGATTTTCATGCGCTTGCGCAGCTCGCGCTCGACGTAAAAGCAGTCCGGCGCTTTGATGTCTTCAAGGTTGATGGCGCCAAACGTGGGCTCCAGCGAGGCGATGATATCGACCAGTTTGGCCGGGTCTTTTTCGTCGATTTCGATGTCGAACACATCAACACCGGCGAACTTTTTAAACAAAACGCCTTTGCCTTCCATCACCGGCTTGGATGCCAGCGGGCCGATGTCGCCCAGGCCCAGCACGGCGGTGCCGTTGGTGATGACCGCGACCAGATTGCCCCGGCTGGTGTATTTAAACGCGGCGTTGGGGTCTTTGACGATTTCTTCGCAGGGCGCAGCGACGCCGGGCGAGTAGGCCAGCGCCAGATCGCGCTGGTTGGTCAGTTGTTTGGTGGCGGCGATGGCGATTTTGCCGGGCGTGGGGAAAGCGTGGTATTCGAGCGCGGCGCGGCGCAGTTCGGCGCGTTTTTCTTCCTGGCTGTCGGGTGTGACAAGAGGGGCTGTCGGCATGAGGAAATCTCCGGTAGGAGACGGTCGGTGCGGCCGTCAATTTTTGTAAGGTTTGTGATTGTAGGGCGCACGCCCGCGCAGCGTTGCCGGCGGCACCATGCCCGCAGGAGCATGTGGCGGGGCCACGTTGCGCGCTCACGCACTGGCCTTTAAGCTCGACTGGATCCATTCAGGCCGCATAACGGCAGTGGTTTAGTCTTGACTGTTGTCCGCCAAAAAACGTGCTTTATTCGCCCTGCAGCAACTCCAAAAGCGTTCGCGCCACCACCTTGGTCGCCCGGCGCAGGTCTTC
>CAIYKK010000253.1 GCA_903926695.1 uncultured Burkholderiales bacterium | reverse complement strand
GCGCTTGAGCTTGAGCCTGAGCCTGAGCCTGAGCCTGAGCCTGAGCTTGAGCTTGAGCCTGAGCCTGAGCCTGAGCCTGAGCCTGAGCCTGAGCCTGAGCCTGAGCTTGAGCTTGAGCTTGAGCCTGAGCTTGGGCTTGAGCTTGGGCTTGGGCGGCGTCGAGCTTGACTTGGGCGCGCTCGTCGGTGGTCAGCGCCACCTTATCGCGCACGTACAGCGGCAGGGCCAGCGCGGCCTCGACGCACTGCCCGACTGCGGCCAGCGCGGGCGCCAGTCGCAGCATCGCGGTGGCCGTTGGCAGCGCCTCGACGCACTCGAACGCGGCCATCTCTGCGGGCAACCGCCCGGCGTACACGCCGAAGACATTGCCCGCTAAAAATCGGTCCGCAGCGTCGGGCTGCAGATTTTCCGGGCGGATCAGCGCGCATCCACCCAGCGCCTGCCAGTCGCCGCCGCTGAAGGCGTAGCGCTGCACATACATCTCATCCATGCGCGCATCGAGCAGCGCCGTCACGGTAAAAAGCGGCGGGGGCGCAGCGCCATCGCCAGCACCGCCAGCAACCGCGACTGCGCTATGGCCCACGCCCGAGCCTGCTCCGGCCCCGGCCCCGGCCCCGGCCCCGGCACCATCGCCACCAGCCGGGCCGAAGCGCTGAAACCGCGCCTCCTCGGCCACGGCCATCAGCGTATCGACTGGCAGCACGGCAATGCCCGCCCCTTGGTTTGCGCCAAAGGCCAGCCCCTGCGCCACCGCGCAAGCCGTTCGCAGGCCGGTAAAAGACCCCGGCCCCCGGCCAAAAGCAATCGCGTCGAGTTCACCCACGCTTAAACCAGCCTCGGCGAGCAGCGCCAGCAGCGCCGGAATCAGGGTGGTCGAAGCCAGAGCGCCGCCGGGGCCGCTGTGCTGCCAGACGCGCACGCCGTCGGTCAGCGCCGCCGACAGGCGGTCGGTGCTGGTGTCAAAGGCAAGGATTTTCAGGGGTTGGGGCATTTCAAACAGTTCCAGCGCTGGCTGCACGGGGGCAGGCAGCGGTCAAAATCAGGGGCACAGTGCCGGGCGGCGCGCCGCAGCGGCCAGCGCGGCGCCAGCCACGCACCGGGCGATTATCCCGCCTGTACGTTGGCCCGGCACCGCGCCGATAATTGGCGCATGCTTTTCACCTTATTTCGCACCGCGCCTCAACCGCGCCGCTCCTTGGCGTTCCAGCCGCGTCTGGCGGCGGGCCTGCTGGCCGCGCTGGCCAGTCTGGGCGCCAGCGCTCAAGCGCTGCCGCCCGAAGTTCAAGCGCTGCTGACCCGCGCCAAGGTGCCGCGCGAAGCGGTCGGCGTCCTGGTCGTCGATGCCACGCCCGGCCTGAGCGGCAAAAAAACGCCGCTGCTGAGTTGGCGCGCCAGCAATCCCATGAACCCTGCGTCGGTGATGAAGCTGGTCACCACCTACGCCGGGCTGGAGCTGCTCGGCCCGGCCTTCACCTGGAACACGCCGGTTTATATCGACGGCACGATTGAAAACGGTGTGCTGCACGGCAACCTCATCATTCAGGGCAAGGGCGACCCGACGCTGGTCATGGAGCGGCTGTGGCTGCTGCTGCGCCGGGTGCAGGGCTTGGGCATCAAAACCATCACTGGCGACATCCTGCTCGACCGCAGCGCGTTTTCCACCTCGACGCAAAACCCCGGCGATTTTGACGGCGAAACCCTGCGGCCCTACAACGTTGTGCCCGATGCGCTCTTGATCAGCTACAAGGCCGTGGTGATGACCTTTGTGCCCAATCCGGGCAGCAGCGGCATCGCCAGCATCAGCTACGACCCGCCGCTCGCTGGCGTGCAGATGCAGCCCAGCGTGCCGCTCGCGCCCAAGCCCGAAGGCACAGCCTGCGGCGATTACCGCGCCCAACTGAAACCCGACTTTGCCGACCCGCTGCGCATGGTGTTCAAAGGCAGCTACCCGGCGGCCTGCGGCGAAAAAGTCTGGTCCGTCGCTTATCCCGATCCGGTGAACTACGCCGCCCGCGCCATTGCCGGGATGTGGCACGAAATGGGCGGCAAGCTCAGCGGGCGCGTGCGCGACGGGCTGGCCGCGCCCGGCCTCAAGCCCGCGTTTGAGCTGGAGTCGCCGCCGCTGACGGAGGTGATCCGCGACATCAACAAGTTCAGCAACAACCTGATGGCCCAGCAGCTGTTTTTGACCTTCAGCCAGCAACGCCCCGGCGGCGCGAGCAACGACGCCTCGCGCGAGGTGATGCGCAACTGGTGGCAGGGACGTTTTGGCGCGCAGGACACGCCCGTGCTGGACAACGGCTCTGGCCTGTCGCGGCTGGAGCGCATTTCGCCGCAAGGGCTGGCGCGCCTGCTGCAGACGGCTTACGTCTCGGGCACCATGCCCGAGCTGATGGCGTCGCTGCCGATTTCCGGCGTGGACGGCACGCTCAAAAACAGCACGTCGCGCATCTCGCAGGGCTGGGCGCACCTCAAAAGCGGCTCGCTGCGCGACGCCACCGCGCTGGCCGGTTACGTTCACACGCCCAGCGGCCGCCGTCTGGTAGTCGTGGGCATCATCAACCACGCCAACGCCTCAGCCGCCCGCCCCGCCCTCGAAGCGCTGGTGGACTGGGCCGTGAAGGAAGGCAGCCGATGAGCCTGATTGACATCGTCGGCACGCTCGCCGCCTGCCTGACCACCGCCAGCTTTGTGCCGCAAGCCTGGCTGAGTTTTAAAACCCGCGACGTGAGTGGCGTCTCGCTGGGCATGTACAGCGCGTTCACGCTGGGGGTGGCGCTGTGGCTGATTTACGGCCTGCTGCTCAGCGCCTGGCCCATCGTGAT
>CAIYKK010000252.1 GCA_903926695.1 uncultured Burkholderiales bacterium | reverse complement strand
GCCCTGAAGGACGGGGCTTTTCGCGGAAGAAGGGTAAAGCCACTCAATCTTTCTTCGCGCCCTCCACCACCTCGGCGGCGGTGCGAAAAGCTTCAACCGCTGTCGGCACGCCGCAGTAAATCGCCGCGTGCAGCAGCACTTCTTGCAATTCTTCGAGCGTCGCGCCGTTGTTGAGCGCGCCGCGCAGGTGGCCGCGCAATTCGTTTTGTTTGCCCATCGCGGTGAGCATGGCGACGGTGATGAGGCTGCGGGTTTTCAGATCGAGGCCGGGGCGCTGCCAGACATCGCCCCAGGCTTTGGCCGTGATGTGGTCTTGAATCGGCTGGGTGAAGTCGGTGACGCCCGCCAGCGCTTTGGCCACAAAATCTTCGCCCATGACCTGCTTGCGGGTGGCCAGGCCTTTGTCGTAGTTGGAATCCATGTGTTTTTCCTGCAAAAAGCCGTCAGCATAACGGCACGCAAGCCTGCGCCTGTGGCGCGGCTTGCTGCGCGGGGCGCGTCAGTCCTGTACCAGTTGGCGCATCCAGTCGGGCAGGGTTTTGGCCTTCTGGGCCGGAAAATCTAGCCAGATCCTAAAAATTGCAGAAGGCAGCGTTAACGATAACCGGGCCTTCGCCCCGCTAATCACTGCAGGTTTTCTTTCGTTACAACGCTGTCACCAAAGGTAATATCGGCTTTTTCAAACGCGGGGCGATGGGCCGTTCGGCCTATTGCTGGCATGCAGCCTGCGCAACACACTTCATCCTTAAGTTCAAAGGATGGAGAGTTCATGCGCCCAGCCCTGTTCCTGTTGCTTGCTGCCACTGTCACGGCTTTAGCGTCGGCCTCTGCGCCAGCGCCTGCCGCTACCGAGCCGACAGAGTCGCCCCCCGGAGCGCTGACCCTGGCGCGGCAGAACCATCAGAACACCCCGCCGCAGTCCGGCGCCACGACGACGCCTGCGCATGCGGCCACGCTCCAGACGGTGGCGCTGATGGCGCCGCTGGCCGCGCCAGCCAGCGCGGCGGCGGACGAGCCTGTATCGGGCTGGCAGGCTGTGGGCACGGTGGCCGTCACGCTGGCGCTGATCGGGGCCATTGCCGTGCGGCGCCATCAGGCCGGAAAGTCCTGAGCATGAGCGGGCTGAGCCAGTCGGGCGTGTCGGCGGTCAAGTGGAGCGCGATGTCCACGGTGGCGCGGTTTGGGCTGCAGCTGATCGCGCAGGTGGTGCTGGCGCGCACGCTCGGCCCCGAAACTTACGGCATCTTTGCCATCGGCATGCTGGTGCTGACCTTTGCCGGTTTTTTTTCCAGCTTTGGCTTTAGCTGGAGCCTGCTACGGCGCGCCAGCGTGTGCGAAGAAGATGTGCGCTTTGCCTGGACCTGGCAAATCATGGTCGGCCTGGTCACCACGCTGACGGTTTATCTGCTCGCGCCCCAGCTGGCCGAGTATTTCCGCGAGCCTCGGGCACTGGCGGTGATTCAATGGCTGTCGCTGGCGTGCCTGCTCAGCGCCGCCGCTGCGCCATCGACCTACCTGCTGCAGCGCGACTTGAACTTCCGCGCCGCCGGGCTGATTCAGGTGGGAAGCTACGCCGCCGGGTATATCGCCGTGGGCATGCCGATGGCGCTGGCAGGCTGCGGCGCGGCTTCGCTGGTGGCGGCCTGGCTGGTGCAGCTGGTCGTGGCGCTGGCGTCCAGCTACGCGCTCAAGCCGCATGCGGTGCGCCCGCTCTTTTGGTACGCCGAGGCGACGGCGGCGATGGGCACGGGCAGGGCGGTTTTTCTGACCAACGTCGTCAACTGGCTGCTGGGCAATCTGGACCGGGTGCTGATCGGGCGGCTGCTCAACGCGCACGCGCTGGGCCTGTACAACGTGGCCTACAACCTGGCCGTGCTGCCCAACTCGCTGCTGCTGGGCGCGCTGCAGCCGACGTTTATGGCCGCTGGTTCGCGCCTGCAAAATGAGCCGGAGCGGCTGGGCCGGGCTTATTTTCAGATCATTGCGTCGATTTTTGTGCTGGTGTTTCCGGCCTTTGTGTTTATGGCCCTGATTTCGCCCGATCTGGTGCATCTGCTGTATGGCTCGCAGTGGCGCGAGGCCGGATGGGTGCTGCAGATTTTGTTTCTGGGCATGCCGTTTTATGTGATTTTCGGGCTGTCCACGCCGGTGCTTTGGAACACCGGGCGCACGTACCACGAATCGGCGTTGCAGCTGCCGATTCTGGCGCTGGGCGCGCTGGGCTTTTACCTGCTGGCCGGTCGCGGCATTCGCATGGCCGCCGCCGTCGCGGCTGCGCTGCTGGTGCTGCGCGCACTCATCATCGGCGCCACGGCGCTGCGTGTGCTTCAGCTACGCGCTGCCGCGCTGCTGCCGCACATCGGGCGCGGCGCACTGCTGGGCGTTCTGTGCGCCCTGTGCGCTTGGGCGGGCCAGCGGGTGACGGCGTCGTTCGACACGCCGCTGCTGTCCTTGAGTGCCAGCGCGCTGCTGGCAGCGGGCATGCTGGCGGCGCTTATCACGGTGTGGCCCCAGTTGCTGGGCGACCAGACCACGGCGATGGTGATCCGGTTCTTTCCCTGTCTGGGATCAGTTTTTGACCCGAAAAAAATCCCCATGACGCTGCCCGACGCCGTGAGTGAACAGCGCCTCTAAGGCCCGCACCGCATGCAGCAAATCATCACCCTTGTGGTTTTTGTCACCGGCGCGATTTTGGCGGCGCTGGCGGCCAGCCTGGGCATGGCGGGCACGCTGCACCTGACCTCGCGCCGCGAGCATGGCTATCTGCACTGGATGTTTTACGCCATCGTGCTGATGCTGGCGCTGGGCAGCCTGCTGTCCGGGCGCAACGTGACCAACACGACTCTGATCTCGGTCGAGCCCGTGATGGAAGGTAGCAACATCCTGCTCAAAATCGCGCAGCCGCTGGTCTCGCTGCTGCTGCTGACCGTGGCGGGCGAGCGCCTCATCAGCCACTGGCTGCAGCGCGGCAAGGGCCAGTGGACGCCGCCGGTGCTGCTGCTGGCTTTCATCGTGTTCTGGCTCGGCTCGGTGGCCGCGCCCGCCGTGCTGGGCGCGCACCCGTTTTTCTCGCACGATTATGTGTATCCGCTCATCATTGGCATGGCGGCGGTGCTCTCCAGCGGCATCGAGCGTGATCTGGCTTTCAAGGCGGCGCGCACCGCGCTGCTGCTGTTCATGGCCGCCAGTGTGCTGCTGATTGCCATCCAGCCCGGTCTGGTGCTGGACATCAATTACAACCAAGGCCTGATGCCCGGCGTGCCGCGCCTCACGGGTCTGGCCGCGCATGCGGTGTCGCTGGGCATCTTGAGTCAGCTCGGCCTGCTGTGCCTCATTGCCTATCCTTACCCGCAGGCTTGGCTGAACCGGCTGGCCTGGGTTATCGGGCTGAGCGTGCTGTTTTTGGCCCAATCTAAAACCACCTGGATTTCTTTTGTGCTGTGCGCGGTCTGCATTGCGGGCGTGCGCAAAGGCTCAGCGCTATGGCGCCGGGTGGGCGACCCGGTGCGGCCCGAAGTCGGCATCGTCGCCCTGCTGGCCTTCATGGCCGCCGTGCTGGTGATGGCGCTGGTGCTGATGTTTGGCGATCTGGGCGGGCGGCTGCAGCATTTTTTCAACACCAGCGAAGGCGCGCAACTGGCCTCGATGACCGGGCGCGACTTGATTTGGGCCATCGCCTGGCAGGAGTGGCAGCTCCACCCGGTGTTTGGCTACGGGCCGGAAATCTGGGAGACCAACTTTCGCCTCAGCATCGGCATGCCCAACGCCACACACGCCCACAACCAGTTCATGGACACGCTTTCGCGCTCGGGCACGGTGGGCGCGGTGGCGCTGGTGGTGTATGCGCTGGTGCTCTTGGCGCTGTCGCTGCGCCACGCCCGCGCCAGCCGGGGCATGAGTCTGGCGCTGTTTGTGGCGCTGGCGCTGCGCTCCCTGAGCGAAGTGCCGCTCTCGCTCTTTGGCTACGGCCCCGAACTGCTCACGCAGGTGCTGCTGCTGATCACGCTCGCCGCCAGCGCCCGCCAGGCGCGCCCGCTTAAAGCCCAAACCCCGCAGTCCACGCAAACAGCGCAGGCCGCCGCTGTGGCGCAGGCGCATTCTTCCAGCCCCCCGTTTTTTGCCGGATTCCACGCATGAAATTTTCCATCGTCATTCCGCTCTACAACAAGGCGCCTTACATCGCCAACACGGTCGCCTCGGTGCTGGCCCAGAGCGTCACCGACTTCGAGTTGATCGTGGTCGATGACGGCTCTACCGACGGCGGCGCCGAGCTGGTCGAGGCCATGCCGGACGTGCGCCTGCGCTTGGTGCGCCAGCCCAACGCGGGCGTGGCCGCCGCCCGCAACCACGGCATCGCGCTGGCGCAGGGCGAATGGGTGGCCTTTCTCGACGCCGACGACTGGCACCATCCGCAGCACCTGGCCAGCCTGCTGCTGGCGCAAGCCACCTGCCCCGACGCCGACACCGTCGCCGCCGACTTTGTCCCCGTGGCCGACACCGAAGGGCGCTGGCCCATGCCCTGGCCAATCCCGCCAGAGCCGCCCGAAGTCGAGCGCATCACCGATCTGCCACTGCGCTGGATGCGCGGCCCCTCGGTTTTTACCAGCGCGGTCGCGGTGCGGCGCACGCGGCTGCTACAGATGCAGCCGTGCTTTCCACCGGGCGAATCGCAGGGCGAAGACCTGGATTTGTGGTTCCGTCTGGCCGAGCAGGCGCCGGTCGCACTGGTTCATGCGCCGATGGTGGCCTACCGCGTTGCCGTGCAGGGCAGCCTGAGCGACCAGCATGTGCCTTTGACGCTGCCGCCCGCGCTCAAGCGCATGCGCGAGCGCGCCCTCTCGGGCGGCATGAGCGAGGCGCAGCGCCAATCAGCCTTGTGGTTTATTGCCCAGTGCCAGGTCTCGCTGGCGCGCCAGGCGGTGATAGAGGGCAAGCGCCTGCAGGGCTGGCGCTGGCTGCTACGCGGGCGCCGTGCGATCAGTGGCAAGCGCTGGTGGCTGACCGGCGCCATGCTGCTGCTGTGCCCGTCGCGCCTGGTCAGGAACTGGCAGCGCTGGCGCGAGCGCCGGGCTTTTCACGCGCTCAGCGCACACGCAGGAACCAACTCCGGGGCACTTTCATGAAACCTGACAACTTCTCCGCCCCGCCCGCCCTGCCCTGCCGGGTTTCGGTGGTCATCAAGGCGCTCAACGAAGAACAGCGCATCAGCGCCGCCGTCGAGAGCGCGCTGTGCGCCGTCTCCGCCGTCGGCGGCGAGGTCGTGCTGGCGGACTCGTATTCCACCGACCGCACGGTGGAGCGAGCGCGGGCTTATCCGATTCGCATCGTGCAGTTGCGCTACCCGCAAGAGCGCTGCTGCGGTGCCGGGCCGCAACTGGGTTTTCAGCATTCACGCGGCGAATTCATCTACCTGCTCGACGGCGACATGGAGCTGCTGGGCGGCTTTCTGGCGCAGGCGCTGGCGTTCATGGCCGCGCACCCGGACATCGCGGGCGTAGGCGGGCAGTTGCTGGAGCAAAACACCACCAGCCTCGAATACATTGCGCGCGCCGAGCAGGCCCACACCCATTTGCAGCCCGGCAGCGTGGACCGGCTCGACGGCGGCGGCCTGTATCGGCGCAGTGCGATTGAAGCGGCGGGCTACTTTTCTGACCGCAATCTGCACAGTTATGAAGAGTTTGATCTGGCCATTCGCCTGCGCAGTCTGGGCTTGGGGCTGTGGCGCCTGCCGGTGAGTGCGGTGCGCCACTTCGGCCACGACGCGCCGCCGTATCAATTGCTGCTGCGCCGCTGGCGAACCGGCTACCTGTGCGGACTGGGCGAGTTGATCCGGGCTTCGGCAGGGCAGCCGCGCCTGCGCCTGGTGCTGGGGGAATTGCGCGAGCTGCGCATTTACCTGGCCGCGCTGCTCGGGTGGCTGCTGCTGCTGAGCGTGCCGCTGTGGCCGCTGCCCGCCGGGGCGCGCCTGGAAGGGCTGGGCGGCCTGCTCGCGGCGCCGCTGCTGCTGATGATCTGGCGCAAGCGCTCCGTGACCAAGGCGCTGTATTCGCTGGCGTCGTGGAGCTTGAACGCCGCCGCGCTGGTGCGCGGGCTGGCGCAGCCACGGCGCCCCGCCGCCGAACCGATTGCCAGCCGGGTGCTCAAGGAGCCAGCGGATTTTCGCTCCCGCCCGGCCCGGCGGTTTTCTCCGCCCGCTTCCTGCTGAGAAGGAAAAGCGATTGTGTACAACCAGCAGTTCATCGGCATTCAGGCGCTCAGGTTTGTGGCCGCCATGCTGGTCGTGCTGATGCACATTGACCAGACCATCTTGCTGCGCACGCCCGGCGCGGCAACGGGCCACTACTGGACCGGTGGCTCGGCCGGGGTGGACATCTTTTTTGTCATCAGCGGCTTTGTCATGACGGTGTCCGCCGCGCCCTCGCCTGCGGATAGCCGGGCGCGCTGCAGCACCGCATGGGTTTTTTTGAAACGGCGTTTTGTGCGCATCGCACCGCTTTATTGGTTTTACACCCTGCTCAAAGCGCTGGTGCTGCTGGCTGTGCCCAGTCTGGCCCTGCGCTCTTCGCTGGACGGCGGACATCTGGCCGCGTCGATGCTGTTCATTCCTGCCCTCAACCACAGAGGCCTGATCCAGCCGGTGCTGCCCGTGGGCTGGACGCTCAATTTTGAAATGCTTTTTTACCTGGTGTTCGCCGCCGCGATAGCCGGGGGCTGGGGGCGCATCCGATTTTGTCTGCTGGTGTTTTTGCTGATTTGGGCGGGCGCGCAATTTTTCCCGCAGGCGGTGCCGCTGGCTTTTTATGGCCACACGCTGCTGTTCGAGTTCATTTTGGGCATGGGCGTGGCTTATATCTGCGTCAACATGCCGCACATCGCGCCGCCCGCCGGGCTGCTGGCGGCGGCGGCGGGCGTGGCTTTCATTCTGGGCATGGGCTGGGGATTTTCGGCGGATCGCCTGTCCACCTGGGGCGTGGGGGCGGCGCTTTTGGTGCTGGGCACGGTCTGGCTGGAGCCGTGGACGGCGCGCCTGCCTATGGCGAGCCGGCTGGCTTTTCTGGGCGATGCGTCGTATTCGATTTACCTCTCGCACACGTTTGTGGTGCCCGCTGGCGTGCTGGCGCTGCATGAGCTGGGCATGCTGGGCGTGCTGGACACCCTTGGCATCGTGGCGCTTGTGGCCGTGGCGGTGGTGGCGCTGGGCTGCCCGCTGCATGTCTGGCTGGAGCGCCCGCTCACCAGCCTATGCAAACGCGCCCTGTTCAAAACCCCCCGGCTTTCTTTTTAACTCCCGAAAAAACAGCCTATGCCCACAGAACCCCTTGCGCCCCCAGCCGCCAGCGCGCCAGCAGGCCGCTACATCTTCATTGCCTGCCCGTGGACGCCCGTGGGCGGAGGCATGTTCAAGGTGGCCGAGTACCTCATTCAAGGGCAGGAGGCGCCATCGCCCAACGCGCCCACGCTGCGCCCGCTGGACACGCGGGGCGGCGGCTGGGCACTGGCTTCGTTCTGGGTTCTTTTGATGGCGCTGGTCCGGCTGGTGCGCGGGCGGCTCAGTGGGCAGCTCGCGGGCGTTCACGTCAACATGGCCGAGCGCCTCAGCCTGTTTCGCAAAAGCGCGGTGATTCTGGCCTGCCGGGCGCTGGGCACTCCGGTCGTGCTGCACCTGCATGCGGCGCAATTGCAGGCTTTTTACCGCCAGTTGCCGCGCCCGCTGCGAGCCTGGACGCGCTGGGTGTTTTCGCTGCCCGCCTGCTGCCTGGTGCTGGGCAGCGCGGCGCAAAACTTTGTCACCGGCGAACTGCGCGTGCCGCCCAGCCGGGTCAAAATCATCATCAACGGCGTGCCCGAGCCAGCCCATGCACGGCGAACGGCGAGCGCAAGCACCGTGCAGCGGGTGCTGTTTCTGGGCAACCTGTCCGAGCGCAAAGGCGTATCCGACCTGCTGCACGCGCTGGTCCAGCCCGGCTTTGACCGCTCGCGCCTGCAAGTCACCCTGGCGGGTGGCGGCGACGTGGCCGGTTATCAGGCGCTGGCGCGGCAATTGGGCGTTCACGGCTTTGTGCATTTTGCGGGCTGGTCGGATCAGCACGCAGCGGCGCGGCTGATGGCGCAGGCCGACGCGCTGGTGCTGCCGTCTTACGACGAAGGGCTGCCGCTAGTCATTCTCGAAGCGCTGGCCAATGGCGTGGCCGTGGTTTGCAGCCCGGTCGGCGAAATCCCGTCGGTGCTGCAAGACGGCGTGACGGCCTGCTTTGTCCAGCCGGGTGACGCAGCGAGCATTGCCACTGGCCTGCAGCGGGTTTTGCAAAGCCCGGCACTGCGGCGGGCGCTGGAGCGCAATGGGCGGGCGCTGTATGAAGCACAGTTTTCGCTGACGCGGTTTTGCGCCAGCGTGGGCCAAGTTCACCAACGCCATTTCGGCCCCGCAGGCCCGGCAGTTCACGACAGCGCCAGCGCGCAAAAGGCGTCCCCATGATTGCACAGGCCGACAGCATTCCCAACGGCGCCAGCCTGGCCGCCGATGTCTGCATCGTGGGCGCAGGCCCGGCGGGCATTGCCCTGGCGCTGGACCTGTCAGAGCGCGGCCTGCAAGTGCTGCTGCTCGAATCGGGCCAAATGAAAGAAGACAGCGCCACCCAATCGCTCTACGCGGGCGAAGTGGCCGACGAGCGGCTGCACAGCCCGCCCGACAAATACCGCCAGCGCCGCCTGGGCGGCTCCAGCGCGATCTGGGGCGGGCGCTGCATGCCGTTTGACCCGCTCGATTTCGAGGCGCGCAGCCAGGTGCCGGGCAGCGGCTGGCCGCTGTCGTATGACGACTTGCTGCCCTACTACGCGCCCGCCAATGCGCTGGCCGAAGCCGGGCGCTTCAGCTACGACGCCAGCGACGCGCTCGGCGTGGGCGCGCTGCCGATGATCTGCGGCTTCAACAGCCGACGGGTGCTGACCAGCGGGCTGGAGCGCTTTTCGTGCCCGACGCACTTCGGCAGCCGCTATGCGCGGCGGCTGGAACTCGCGCCCAACGTGAAGGTGCTGCTCGGCGCTAATTGCACCGGCATTCGGCTGCACGGCGACGGCGCTTCGGTGCGTTGCCTGGACGTGGCGACGCTGGCGGGTGGGCGCTTTTCGGTGACGCCGCGCACCACGGCGCTGGCGATGGGCGGGCTGGAAACGGCTAGGTTGCTGCTGGCCTCGCGTGATGTGACGCCCGCAGGCGTTGGCAATTGGCACGACGCCGTGGGGCGCTACTACATGTGCCACATTGCGGGCAACGTCGGCCAGCTCACCGTTTATGGCCCGACGCACAGCGTGCGCCACGGCTATGAAGTCTCGCCCGAAG
>CAIYKK010000251.1 GCA_903926695.1 uncultured Burkholderiales bacterium | reverse complement strand
TGGGGTGATCCCGCCTTGAGTTTGATCAGATCGGTGACGTTTTTGTCCAGCACGGCGAGGCGGCTGGCGGCCTCTTCGGCGGCCTTTTCTTTGGCGATCTTATCTTCTGCCGGGCTGGCTGACTTTCCTTTGAGCGCGCCATTGGAAATAGTCAGAATGTCGGCCGGGCGCGAACTCTGCGCCTTGTCTTCCACCTGGGTTTGCAGGGTGCCGCTGGCCTTGCGGTCAACGCCATCAACCGGGGCGGCAGAAGCGCCTTCGGCCAACTTGCGGCGGAACGCATTGAAGTCTTTGCTCTGGGCGACGATGAGTTGGTGAGCTTCTGCAGAAGGCGTGGCGCTGGCGGTTTCCGTATCAGGGATGTCCAGCACGGCGCCCGACTTCATGGTGTGGATGTTGCCGTTGATGAAAGCACCCGGATTGCTTCTGAGCAGGGCGACCAGCATCTGGTCCAGCGAGACATTGGCGGGCTTGTTTCGGGCGGCGATTTTGCTGGCGGTATCGCCCGCTTTCACGGTCACCTTGTGGTCGCCAGTGGGGGTTTCTTCAGCTGGTGCGGCTTTGCGCGTTTTGGACTTGCTCAGCGGGACAGCGCGGCGTGCCGGTGCAGCGGGAGTTGCAGCTGGTTCAGCGGACTCCACAGTCGCATCTGGCGCTGACTGTGCGGCGGGGGGCGTGGCCGGTTCGGCAGAAGTGTCGCTGATGCCGGGAGCCTGTTCCGCAGCGGACGGGTCTGCCGGGGGCGCGGCCTGGGCGGCGAGCGCCTCATCGGGCGCGGATGCCAGGTCTGGAGCGGGCGTCTCATTGGGCGCGGACGCCAGATCTGGAGCGGGCGGTTTGGCGGCAGGGGCTGTTGGCCGGGACAGCATGGGTGCGGTCGGCGGAGCCACTTTGGTGCCGCCCGGCAGGCCGGGCGGGTCAAACAGCATGGTGTAGTCGCGCGTGACGCGCCCCGAGGACCAGCTGGCCTCCAGAATCAGGTCCACGAACGGCTCGGTAATGGCGCGGCTGGTGTTCAGGCGAAAGTAGGGTTTGCCGTTGGCACGGCGCTCCAGCTTGATTTCCAGGCCGACCACGGCAGACGGGTAATCCAGCCCTGCCGCCTTGAAGGTTTCCGCAGAAGCTACGCCAACCTTGAGGCTGGAGGCCTCTTCGGGGTTGATGTCGGTGATCTCAATTTCACCCCGAAGGGGTTCACCCAATGCCGACTGAACACTGATCCGCCCTAGCGCGAGCGCATGAACTTCCAGACTTGTCAGGCTTCCCAGGAGCGCAATGGCACTTGCCACCGCGCCAATACGCCAACGACCGCGATGATTCATGGGGTTCCGAGCCTCCAGTGCTCCATGTAATTTCATTTTGCTTAAGCGCACAACAACCTTGATGCAAATGTTTGAAAAACAACCTTAACATCAAGGCCTTGGACTGACAAGGCAACGCATCACTTAAGTTTTGTCACAGCAAATTAGGTTCAAGCTACAAGTTTCAGGCGTTGCCGGGTGACAACGTAATGTAACAAGCGATTACTTTTATTTGCTGGCAGAACGATTGCAACTTGTATTAAATAGTTTCAAGCCTGCAGCAAAATGCGCAGCATGCGGCGCAGCGGTTCGGCAGCGCCCCACAGCAGCTGGTCGCCCACGGTGAAAGCGCCCAGATACTCCGGCCCCATCGCCAGCTTGCGCAGGCGGCCCACTGGAATCTGCATCGTGCCGGTCACGGCGACGGGCGTCAGATCCTTGATCGAGGCTTCGCGCGTGTTGGGTACGACTTTGACCCAGGCGTTGTCGGCGGCGATCATCGCTTCGATATCGGCCAGTGGCACATCTTTTTTCAGCTTGAAGGTCAGCGCCTGGCTGTGGCAGCGCATGGCGCCGACGCGCACGCAAAAGCCGTCCACCGGAATGGCCGCCGTGCCAAAGCCTGCGCCCTGGCCCAGAATCTTGTTGGTTTCTGCGCCGCCTTTCCACTCTTCTTTGCTGCTGCCATCGCCCAGGTCTTTGTCGATCCACGGGATCAGGCTGCCGCCGAGCGGCACGCCGAAGTTGGCGGTTTCAAGCGCGCTGAACGACTGCTGTTTGGCCAGAACGCGGCGGTCGATTTCCAGAATGGCTGATTTTGGGTCGTCCAGCAGCGGGCGCACTTCGGCGTTGAGCGCGCCGTACTGGTTCAGCAGCTCGCGCATGTGCTGCGCGCCGCCGCCGGATGCGGCCTGGTACGTCATGCTGGTCATCCATTCGACCAGACCGGCCTTGTACAGCGCGCCCACGCCCATCAGCATGCAGCTCACGGTGCAGTTGCCGCCGACCCAGTTGTTGCCGCCCTTGGCCAGCGCGTTCTGGATCACGGGCAGATTGACCGGGTCCAGCACGATGACGGCGTCGTCGTTCATGCGCAGCGTGGAGGCCGCATCAATCCAGTGGCCGGTCCAGCCAGCGGCGCGCAGCTTGGGGAACACTTCGGAGGTGTAGTCGCCGCCCTGGGCGGTCAGGATGATGTCGCACTTTTTCAGCGCTTCGATGTCGTAAGCGTCCTGGAGCTTGGTTTCATTCTTGGCCTGCGCCGGGGCTTGTCCGCCCGCGTTTGAGGTCGAGAAGAAAACCGGCTCGATCAACTCGAAATCGCCCTCGGCCTGCATGCGGTCAATCAGCACCGAGCCGACCATGCCGCGCCAGCCGACGAGTCCTGTGAGATTGCCTTTGAGTTTCATGGGTTGCCCTTAAAAAGTACGAAAAAATCGGCTTTTGGGTCCGGCTCATCGAGCCGGCGGGCACGACGAACCGGGCTTGTCAGCCTTTAATGGTGGTCGTTGTGGTGATCTGGGCAAAAACCGGCGCACCGCTTCCCGACCGCAGTGCGGTGGAATCGGGGAGGACGGCGGAGCTTTTGCGCATCAGCGGTATTGTAGCCAAGCTTGTCTTGGCGAACACTGACAAGCCGCCGCCAGACGCGGGTTCGCTGCTGTCTCAAAGTGAGCCTGTGTCCGCTGGGAAGGCCGAAGCTGCGCGGCGCTGAAGACGTGAATTCGCAGCGCCTCACTACGGCAGCCAACTGCCGCTTTCAGCCGACCAGCGCCTTGACCACGGCGTCGCCCATTTCAACGGTGCCGACGCGCTTCGTGCCTTCGCTGTAAATGTCAGGCGTGCGCAGGCCCAGCGTCAGCACTTGATCGACGGCTTTTTCGATGCGGGCCGCCGCTTCGGGCTGGTTCAGGCTGAAGCGCAGCATCATGGCGGCGCTCAAAATGGTGGCCAGCGGATTGGCCACGCCTTTGCCCGCGATGTCGGGCGCGCTGCCGTGGCTGGGCTCGTACAGGCCCTGGCCTTTGCTGTTCAGGCTGGCCGAGGGCAGCATGCCGATGGAGCCGGTCAGCATCGCGGCGGCATCCGACAAAATATCGCCGAACATGTTGCCGGTCACGACCACGTCAAACTTTTTCGGCGCCTTGACCAACTGCATCGCAGCGTTATCGACGTACATGTGGTCTAGCGCTATGTCGGGGTATTGCTGGCCGATTTCGGTGACTACGTCTTTCCAGAGCTGGAAGGTTTCCAGCACATTGGCTTTATCGACGCTGGTCACGCGCCCTTCACCCCCCGCAGCTTTGCGCTTGCGCGCTGCCTGAAAAGCCACGTGGGCGATGCGCTCGATTTCCGGGCGCGAGTAGCGCATGGTGTCAAAGGCTTCTTCCGCACCGGGGAAATGCCCGTCGGTGGCAATGCGGCGGCCGCGTGGCTGGCCAAAGTAAATGTCACCGGTCAGCTCGCGGATGATGAGGATGTCCAGGCCGGAGACCAGCTCGCGCTTCAGGCTGGACGCATCGACCAGCTGCGGGTAGCAAATCGCCGGGCGGAAGTTGGCGAAGAGGCCGAGGTTTTTGCGCAGGCCTAAAATCGCTTGCTCGGGGCGCAGCGGGCGGTCCAGCGTGTCGTATTTCCAGTCGCCGACGGCGCCGAACAGGGTGGCGTCGGCGTCCATTGCCAGCTTGAGTGTGGCTTCTGGCAGCGGATGGCCGTGGGCTTCGTAGGCGCAGCCGCCAACGAGGGCGGTTTCGGTTTCAAACGGCAGGTCCAGGACGTTCAAGACCTTGACGGCTTCGGTGACGATTTCCGGGCCGATGCCGTCACCGGGGAGGATTGCGATTTTCATGTTGACTAGATTTTTGTGTTGTCCTGCGCCTGTCTGTTCTGGATCAGGCGCACGAGATTGGGATAAATAAAAGGCGGGTAGGTAGGGTTCTCTCGCTGTGTTATCTGGCAAACACCGCTGCAAATGCAGAGGTCACGCGACGAACTTCTAACCTGGCCTGCGCGAATTTTTTAGATGCTGGCCGGTTTTCAGCCCGCCACGGTGTGGTTCAGCCACGGCTTGGCGGCCAGGCGTTCGGCCTCAAACGCCTTGATCTTGTCGCTCTGCAACAGCGTCAGGCCGATGTCGTCGAAGCCGTTCAGCAGGCAGTATTTGCGAAACGCCTGCACATCAAACGCAATTTCCTCGCCTTGCGGCTTGACGATCACCTGGCGCGCCAAGTCAATCGTCAGCGCGTAGCCGGGGAAGGCTGCGACGGCGTCGAACAGCTCGGCTACCTGCGCCTCCGGCAGCACGATGGGCAGCAGGCCGTTTTTAAAGCAGTTGTTGAAAAAAATGTCGGCGTAGCTGGGCGCGATGATGGCGCGGAAACCATATTGGTCAATCGCCCACGGCGCATGCTCGCGCGACGAGCCGCAGCCGAAGTTCTTGCGCGCCAGCAGGATGGACGCGCCCACGTAGCGCGGCTGGTTCAGCACAAAGTCGGGGTTGGGCTGGCGGCTGGCCGGGTCTTGGCCCGGAAAGCCTGCGTCGAGGTAGCGCCATTCGTCAAACAGGTTGATGCCGAAGCCGGTCTTTTTGATCGACTTGAGGAACTGCTTGGGGATGATGGCGTCGGTATCGACGTTCTCGCGGTCCATCGGGGCCACGAGGCCTTGGAGTGTTGTGAATTTTTGCATAGGGTTCTCCGGCCTTCAGACAAATTTGCGGATATCGACAAAGTGGCC
>CAIYKK010000250.1 GCA_903926695.1 uncultured Burkholderiales bacterium | reverse complement strand
GTGATGACCAGCTTGCCGCCCGCGTTGCTGACGCTGCCCACTTTCACGCCCGAGAGCGTCGCGCTGCCGCCCGCCAGACTCAGATGGCCCAGCCCCGAAAACAAGTCCTGGCTGGAAGCGCTGCCGTGGCGGCTGAGGCTGACGCTGGCACCGCCGTAGTTGCCTGCGCCGCCATTGAGCGCGGCCAGTTCGGCGTCGTACACGGCCACGCTGGCGTCGAGGGCGGTGGCTTTCACCGTCCTTTCGATGTAGCTTGCGGTGCCGCCCAGGGTGGAGCTGGCGCTCCAGGTCACGCCAGCGGGCAGGTTGCCAAAGCTGGTGTCCAGCGAGCCGTCGGCGTTCAGGCGGATCACGCTGAAGTCCGTGGCGCCGCTGCTGCTGGCGCTGTTGCCCGCCAGCACCAGCTTGCCGTCGCTCTGCACGGTCACGCTGTAGGCTTGATCGTTGTAGCCGCCGATGTCGATCAGCGCCTTGCCGTCGTCGCTGAAGCTGGTGTCCAGCGATCCGTCGGTGTTCAGGCGGACCACGCTGAAGTCCGTGGCGCCGCTGCTGTTGGCGCTGCTGCCCGCGAGCACAATCTTGCCGTCGCGCTGCACGGCCACGCTGTAGGCCTGATCGCCGTAGCCGCCGACATCAATCACCGCCTTGCCGTCGCCGCTGAAGCTGGTGTCGAACGCGCCGTTGGCGTTCAGGCGGATCACGCTGAAGTCATTGACGCCGAGGTTGTTGGCGCTGTAGCCTGCGACGATCATCTTGCCGTCGCTTTGCATCGCCACGCTGTGCGCCTCGTCGTTGTAGCCGCCGATATCGATCATGAGCTGACCGCCCCCGCCTATGCTGGTGTCGGGCGAGCCATCGGCGTTCAGGCGGACCACGGTGAAGTCGTTGTTGCTGCTGCTGTTCAGGTTGTAGCCTGCCAGCACAATCTTGCCGTCGCTTTGCAGCGTCATGCCTTGGCCCTTGCCGTTATCGAGGATGTCGCTCCTGCCGTCACCGCTAAAACTGGTGTCGAGCGAGCCGTCGGTGTTCAGGCGGATCACGCTGAAGTTGGATTGACCACGGTACGGGGTGATGCTCAAGCCCGCCACCACAATCTTGCCGTCACTCTGCACCGCCATGCTTTGGCCTTCGCTGTCGTCGCTGTAGTAGAGGACGGGGTGAATGCTCACCTTGCCATCGTCGCTGAAGCTGGTGTCGGGCGTGCCGTCGGCGTTGAGGCGCATCACGCTGAAGTCGGTGGAGGTGTCGGTTGTGCTGGTGCCTGCGAGCACGATTTTGCCGTCGCTCTGCACGCTCACGCTGTGGGCCTGGTCGCCGTAGCCATAGACATCAATCAGCGCCTTGCCGTCCGCGCTGAAGCTGGTGTCGGGCGTGCCGTCAGCCTTCAGGCGCACGACGCTGAAATCGGTAGTGCCGCTGCTGTTGGTGCTGTAGCCTGCGACCAGCATGCTGCCGTCGCTCTGCACGGTCACGCTGTGGGCCTCGTCGTTGTGGCCGCCGACATCGATCAGCGGCTTGCCTGCGCTCGCAGGCGGTGCCGTGTGGAAAACCGGCGCCGTGTTGGATGTGAAGGTGACGGTGGTGCTGTCGGTAACGCTCTGCGGCGCGGCGCTGGCGCCGTCGCTGAACAGCCAGTCGATCTGCACGCTGGTGCGCGCTGCGTCGGCAGGGTTGGCGTAGCCGATGCTGGAAAGCGTTTCGTTGACCCGATCTTGCGTCGCGCTGGCGTTGAAGGTGATGACCAGCTTGCCGCCAGCGTTGCTCACGCTGCCCACGCTCACGCCCGAAAGCGTGGCATGGCCGCCCGCCAGACTCAGGTTGCCCAGCCCAGAAAACACATCGTGGCTGGAAGCGCCACCGTGGCGGCTGAGGGTAAGGCTGGCGCCGCTGTAGTTGCCCGCGCCGCCATTGAGGGCCGCCAGTTCGGCGTCGTACACGGCCACGCTGGCGTCGAGCAGGGCCGCTTGCGCCATGCCTTCGCTCTGGCTGAGCGTGCCGTCCAGGGTGGAGTTGGCGCTCCAGTTCACGCCACCGGACAGGCTGCCAAAAGTGGAGTCCAGCGTGCCGTCGGCGTTCAGGCGCATGACGCAGAAGTTGCCGTCGTATCGGGAGCCGGTGACCAAAATCTTGCCGTCGTCCTGCACGGCCACGCTGTAGGCTGTGTCGGTGGTGTAGTTGTTTGGATAAAAACCTGCCATCGCAATGACTTGCGCCTTGCTGTAGGCCTTGGCGGCGGCGTTGCCACCCAGCGTGAACCAGCCATCGGTGCCAAAGCCGGTGTCGGTCGAGCCGTCGGCGTTCAGGCGCATCAGACCGAAGCTGCCTTGTTTGGTGAGCAAAATCTTGCCGTCGTCCTGAACGGTCACGCTCTGGCCCACGCCGCCGCCCAGCATGGCCTTGCCGTCCTCGCTGAAGCTGGTGTCCAGCGTGCCATCGGTGTTGAGCCGGATCAGGGTGAGGCTGGCGTTACTTGAACCGGCCAGCAGTACTTTGCCGTCGCTCTGCAAGGTCATGCAATAGGCCTGGTCGCTGGCGCCCCCGATATCGATCAGCGCCTTGCCGCCGTCGCTGAAGCTGGTGTCGAGCGAGCCATCGGTGTTCAGGCGGACCAGGATGAAGTCGCTGTTGCCGCTGCTGTTGGTGCCGAAGCCAGAAATGAGCAGCTTGCCATCGCGTTGCACCGCCACGCCGTGGGCCTCATCGCTGGCGCCGCTGATATCGATCAGGGTCTGGCCGTCCTCGCTGAAGCTGGTGTCGCGCGAGCCATCGGCGTTGAGGCGAAACACGGTGAGGTCGCTGCTGCTGCTGGTGCGAGTGGTGTTGTAGCCCACCAGCACAATCTTGCCATCGTCCTGAATGGTCACACTCTGGCCCGTGCCCGCACCGAACAAGGCCTTGCCATCTTCGCTGAAGCTGGTGTCGAGCGAGCCGTCGGTGTTGAGGCGGATCAGGCTGAATTGGTAGCCGCTGGAGCCAGCGAGCACGATCTTGCCGTCGCTTTGCAAGGCCATGCTGGCGGCTTGATTGTTGTCGGCGTTGGCGATCAGCGCCTTGCCGTCGCCGCTGAAGCTGGTGTCCAGCGTGCCGTCGGTGTTCAGGCGGATCAGGCTGAAGTCGATGTGAAGCACCTGGGTGATGCTGGAGCCTGCGAGCACGATTTTGCCGTCGCTTTGCACCAGCACGCAATGGCCCTGGTCGATGTAGCCGCCAACGTTGATCATCTCTCTGCCTGTGGCTAAAGGGCGGGCGGTGTGAAAAACCGGGGCGGTGTTGAGGGTGCTCATAAAGTGCTTTGTTTTTGTAAGAGAAAGTTAAGACCGGGCTGGACCTTAACCGACAAGCAAGAATTAATCCGGCTGGGCGGCAAAGGGCGTGTTTGATTTGTCCGGGTTTTGTGCCAAAAGTCACTGGCGGCGCGCTGCTTTTGCCCCAACAGCCGCACGCTGGCGGCAAGGCTGTTTTATTTCTGCAAAAGACCAGCGGCCCACAGATTGACCCAGCGCCCGAGCGCGTCGGCCAGCGGGCCGGTCTGCGGCGGCAGGCCCAGCGCGGCGGCGGCCTGGTTCAGCACGGCCAGCGGATCGTGCAGATCGAGCGCCTGCGCGCCGTTTTGTTTGGAGAGCTTTTCGCCGTTCGCGCCTAGCACCAGCGGCGTGTGCAGGTAGCGCGGCGTTGGCAGATTCAGCGCGCGCTGCAGCAGGATTTGCCGGGCGGTGTTGTCGGTCAGGTCTTCGCCGCGCACGATGTCGGTGATGCTCTGGGCGGCGTCATCGACCACCACGGCGAGTTGATAAGCCCACAGGCCATCGGCGCGCCTGAGCACAAAGTCGCCGACTTCGCGGCTGACGTTTTGGGTTTGCGCGCCGAGGCGACGGTCTTGCCAGATCACTTCCTGATCGGCGCAGTCCGTTAAAAAGCGCCAGGCCCGCGCCGCTTTGCCCTGCAGGCCATGGTGGCAGGTGCCGGGATAAACCAGTTCACCGTGGCGCTCGCGGGCGTGGCCTGACGCGGTCAGCGTGCGGGCGATGTCTTGCCGCGTGCAGCCGCAGGGATAAGCTAAATTTGCCGCCGCCAGCTGATCAAGCGCCTGCTGGTACGCAGCGCCGCGCTGCAACTGGTACAGTGGCGGCGCGTCGGGCAGCAGGCCGCAGGCGGCGAGTTGGTGGAGGATGAGTTGCGCTGCTTCGGGTTGGCAGCGCGGCGTGTCCACGTCTTCAATGCGGATCAGCCACTGACCGCTGTGGGCTCTAGCATCGAGCCAACTGGCCAGCGCCGCGACCAGCGAGCCCGCATGCAGCGCGCCTGTGGGCGAGGGCGCAAACCGACCTCGGTAGAGACGCCCAGCTTGGCTTTCACCGGCCCCCGGTGTTTTTGCGGGAGCCTCCGGTGCTGGTGTCGGGTCTGGGTGAAAGGTGTGGGCTTTCTGCCGCGCTGAATTTGCCAAAGATAGCGCAGCGCTATTCCCGTCGATACCCACGCTGTTTGCTTGGCCTGCTTACAGCACCGCCAGCGCCATTTCCAGGCCCGACACAAAACCGTCTTCGACGCGGTGGCCCAGGCACCAGTCGCCGCAAATGCCGATGTTGTCTTGCGCGTCCCACACATGGGTTTTGCCCAGCGGCTTGATGGTTTGGGCGTAGCGCCAGCGGTGAACTTCCGCGTAATGCGGTTCGGTGTGGATGCCGGTGATTTCGGTAAAGCCGCGCAGTAGCTTGGCTTTGACGCGCTCGGCATCGTCTTCGAGGTGGCGCTGCGACCATTCGACATTGGCCTGAATCGTCCAGCGTTCAACGGGGCCGCGTCCGGGCTTGGACGATTCGCGCGCCAGCCACGCAATGCGGTGGTGCGTGCTGCGCGCCACGTTCCACTGGGGGCCGAGGCTGCACAGCGTGGGCTGCAGCGCCTGCGGAAACGCCACCATCAGCGTCCAGCATGGCGCGACGGTGACGCGGGCCAGTTCGGCCTGCAGCGTCTTGGATTGCTGCGAGCTGAGCAGCAAAGATTGCGCCTGCGGCGACGGAATCGCCAGAATCACCGCGTCAAAGCCACCATAGACGTGGCTTTCGCCGGCCTGGCCGTGGGTTTGCAACTGCCAGCGCTCGGGGTGGAGTTTGTCGGCTTCGAGCCGCGTGACCTGGGTGTCGAGAACGATCTGACCGGCTTCTTGCAGCGGCTTGGCCCATTGCTGCACCAAGGCGTTCATGCCCGGCTTGGCGACCCAGTGCGCTTCCGGCGCGGGCAGCGAGGCGGCCATGACGCGGCCATGATCGTCGAGGATGCGCACCGTGTTGGCGCTCCACGGGCGCACCAGACCGGAGGCCGTGGCCAGCACCTCTTCAAAACGCGGATCGCGCACGGTGAAATACTGTACGCCGTGGTCGAACTCGCCAAACTCGGTGTTGCGCGTGGCCATGCGGCCACCAGCGCAGCGGCTTTTCTCAAATACGGTGACGCGGTGGCCGGCCTTGACTAGCGTGCGGGCGCAGGTGATGCCGGCAATGCCGGCGCCCACGACGGCGATATGCCGTTGGGCGGCGGGGGTGTCAGAAGCGGTGGTGCGGGATTTTTTAGTCATGTCTCTGGACTTTTTCTGAGTGGAAGAAAGGGTGTGAATTGGAGCACCAGATACACACTCTACACGCTGGCGCAGTGCTCTCAGCCATTGGCACCGATTTAAAGCGAATGCGCCCGCTCCAGCAGCGCCTGCCGGGTCGCTGGTTGCGCGAGTTGCTGCAGCCACCACTGCAGGGCGCGGCCTTCGCTTTGGGCGCCGGTGCAGCGCCAGGCGTAGCGCATGGCGATCACGCGAGTCGGGCGCTGCATCTGTTTTTCGACCAGCCGCCCGGTGGCGATGTGCGGGCGCGCCAAATATTCGGGCAGAAAACCACCGCCGATTCCGCGCAGCTGCGCGTCGAGCTTTTCCTGCATGCCCGGTACGGTGAACACGTCCTGCCCGCCCAGCAGCCCGCTGGTGATGCCGCTGCCGCGCTGCACCGAGTCGGCCACGGCCACGGCGCGGTGCGGCATCAAGTCGGCGTCGGTGATCGGCTCCGGGGCGCTGGCCAGCGGATGGTGCGGCGCCACGGCATAGACAAACTGCAAATTGCCCAGCGGTTTGCTTTGCACCGATTTGTTCAGCGTCGGCTCTAACGGAATGCCGATGGCCAGATCGGCCCGGCCCGAAGTCAGCGCTTCGAGCGTGCCCGAGAGCGCTTCTTCCCGAATTCGCAGGCGCGTTGGCGGCGACATGGCAAAAAACGCCTCGCACAGCTCCAGCAGCGTGGTGCGCGAGATCACGCTGTCCACCGCCAGCGTCAGCTGCGGCTCCCAGCCGGTGGCCACGCGCTTGACGCGGTTGGCGACGGCGTCGAGTTCGAGCATCAGGCGATTGCCTTCGCGCAGCAGCTCTTTGCCCGCTTCGGTGAGCCGCGCCTGGCGGGAAGAGCGGTCAAACAGCAGCACATCGAGCGCGTCTTCAGCCTGGCGGATGCGGTAAGTCAGCGCGCTGGGCACCACGCCGAGTTCACGCGCCGCCGCCGCCATGCTGCCGCAACGGTCAACCAGGCCGACCAGTTCAATCGTTTCGGGCGTCAGGGCGTCGCGCACCCGGTGGTTGATGAGTGGCATATCGGTTCAAAAAAATTGCATGATGCCATCAAATGCGGGCAATGGCACCCGCGCCCGGCGCGCTTACAGTGAGGCTATTCCCCACCCTTTTTTGAAAGGAGCTTTTTCATGATGACCAAAAGAGCTTCAGCCGAACGCGGCTACGCCGACCACGGCTGGCTGAAATCATTTCACTCGTTTTCTTTTGCGGGCTACTACGATCCGGCGCACATGGGCTTTGGCAACCTGCGCGTGATCAACGAAGACCGCGTCGCGCCGGGCCGGGGTTTTGGCACCCACGGCCACCGCGACATGGAAATCATCAGCTACGTGCTCAGCGGCGAGCTAGCGCACAAGGACAGCATGGGCAACGTCGTGGGTATTCCGCCCGGCGACGTGCAGCGCATGAGCGCGGGCACCGGCGTGCAGCACAGCGAGTTCAACCACGCGCCGGAGCAGACCACGCACTTTTTGCAAATCTGGATTGAGCCGGAACGCACCGGCATCGCGCCCGGCTACGAGCAAAAAAGTTTTTCAGACGCCGAAAAGCGCGGCAAGCTGCGCTTGGTCGCGTCGCCCGACGCGGCGGACGGCTCGGTGCTGATCCACGCCGATGTGCGGCTGTACGCTGGCCTGTTCGACGCGGGCGAAAGCGCCACGCTGGCGCTCAACGCCGGGCGCAAAACCTATGTGCATCTGGTGCGCGGCCAGCTTGAAGTCAACGGCCAGCCGCTTGAAGCGGGCGATGCGCTGGCCTTGCAAGCCGAGGCGCAGTTGACGCTGACGCATGGCCGCGCCGCCGAGGTGCTGGTGTTTGATCTGGCGCCTTGAGCGTCAGTCGGGATGTTTGGCCGGTGTCCGGGGCTGCAGCGCCGCATCCACCGCCCGGCGCGCATCGAACACAAAACAGTCGCCGTCGTAATGCGCCGGGCCGCATTCTTCAAAATATTTCAGGATGCCGCCTTCGAGCTGGTAAACGTGCTCGATGCCCGCTTCCTGCAGAAAAATAGCCGCTTTTTCGCAGCGAATGCCGCCGGTGCAAAAGCTCACGACGGTTTTGCCTTCGAGGTCTTCGCGGTGGTCCAGCATGGCCTGCGGAAATTCGGTGAACTTTTCCAGCCGCCAGTCGATGGCGCCTTTGAACGTGCCCGCATCGGCTTCGTAGGTGTTGCGCGTGTCGAGCGTGACCACCGGGCGGCCTGCGTCGTCTGCGCCGCTGTCGAGCCAGCGCCTGAGCGTGGCCGCATCGACCGCAGGCGCGCGGCCCGCCGACGGGCGAATCGCTGGGTGATTCATGCGGATGATTTCGGGCTTGATCTTGACCAGCAGTTTGCGAAACGGCCGTGTGGCCGACCAGCTTTCTTTGGCTTGCATATCTGCAAAACGGGCGTCCAGCCGCAGCCAGTCCAGAAAATCGTGAATGTCTGTGCTGGCGGCGCTGAGAAACAGGTTGATGCCTTCTTCGGCCAGCAGCACCGTGCCTTTGATGTGGCGGCGTTGCAGCGCGTCGAGGATGCTTGCCTGCAGGCTGGCCGTGTCAAGCAGCGGTACAAACTTGTAGGCGGAAATGTTGAGCACGGTCATGGGCACAGCGTCGATGGGCTTGCGGCCTCAGATGCCAAAGCGCTTGCGGATGCCATTGAACAGCTCTTTAGGCTTGGAGGTTAGCGAGGATTTGCGCTCTGCTTCCGGGTCAGGTTCCTGCTCAGGTTCCGGCTCAGGTTCTAGTTCGGGTTTTGGTTTCGGTTCCGGGGCTGGCTTGGGGCGCGGCGGCGCGGTTTCCTGGGCGGCAGCGGCTGGTGCCTGGCCTTCAGGGGCGATCAGCTTGAGGGCCAGCAGTTTCTGGATGAATAGCAGGCTCAGGTCGAGCGGCTGGTGGCTCAGTTCGGCCAGTTCGGCGGGCCGCATGGGGCGGCGCGTCAACAGGGTGGACATGCGAATCAGGGCGGGGTCGTTCTGCAGCACTTCTTTGGGGGGCAGGCTCAGCAGTTTGAAGCGGATTTCTTTGAGCGCCTGCAGGCGGCTGTCCAGAGCGGGGGCGGCTGCGGGGGGCGGGGCGGGAGCACGAGCGGAGACGGAGACGGAGACGGTGGCAGGGGCGCTGGCCTGCGCTGCCAGCAGTTCAAGCCCGGTGGCCTTGAGCCACTCTTGAAGCTTTTCGGCCTTGAGCGGGCGCTGCAGCGTGGTCTGCGAAGCATCGTCCCTGCCGGAGGCGAACTTGAGCACCACGCGGGCCGCCGGGGCGTTGCCCGCTTCAGCGGCTGCGGACGGCGTGCTATCCATGATCAAGGCATCGTAAGGCCCCTCTTCTGCAAAGACCCAGCTAAAAGTGGGGTCCTGGGAGAAAAGGCGCATGAGCGTACGGATCAATACCACCTCGCCGGAAGGAAGCAGGTAAGTTCCGAGTCTGAGTTTTGACATGAGAATTTTTTAGAAGAAGGCGTGACAGCCCGATTTTTATGAAAAGAGTAGTAGCTTGTTTGACAGCAGAGGGGCCGTGAACGGCAAAGCATCGGCTCACATGATTGTGATACTTTTTGACATCTGGAGGCATTTTAAATGCCGCTGCGCGGGGTGCCACAATTGGCCCCATGTTTGTCCATTTAAGAATCCACACCGAGTTTTCAGTCGTTGACGGCACCTGCCGCATCGATGAAATTGTTGAAGTCGCCGCCGCCGACCGCCAGCCTGCGCTGGCCATCACCGACCTGAGCAACCTGTTTGGCACGGTCAAGTTTTACAAGGAAGCGCGTGGCGCGGGTGTCAAGCCGCTGATCGGCGCCGATGTCTGGGTGCCGGTGCCGGGCAAAGAAGCCAGCGCGCCGCCGGTGCGCCTGCTGCTGCTGGTGCAAAGCCACCGGGGTTACCTGAACCTGTGCGAACTCATCACCCGCGCCTGGACCAAGGGCGTGGTGCGCGATCAGGCCATCGTCAAGCTCGAATGGCTGCAGGAATTGAACGAGGGGCTGATTGCCCTGTCCGGCGCGCAGGGCGGCGCGGTCGGCCAGGCGCTGATTCAAGGTGACACGGTGCGCGCCACAGAATGCGCCCGCTACTTTGCCGTCATGTTTCCGAGACGTTTTTATCTGGAGTTGCAGCGCGCCGAACGCACCGACGACGAGCGCCACGTGATCGCCGCCGTGCAACTGGCCGCGCAACTGGGCCTGCCGGTCGTGGCGACGCATCCGGTACAGTTTTTGACCTACGACGACTACGAAGCGCACGAGGCGCGTGTCTGCATTTCCGAAGGCGAAATTCTGGGCAATGCCAAGCGCGTGCGCAAGTTCACCCGCGAGCAGTATTTCAAATCGGTGGCGCAAATGGAAGCGCTGTTTGCCGACCTGCCCTCGGCGCTGGCCAACACGCTGGAAATCGCCAAACGCTGCAGCCTGACGCTAGAACTGGGCCGCCCGCAACTGCCCAACTACCCGACGCCCGAAGTCAACGGCGTGCGTATGTCGCCCGAAGAGTATTTCCGCCACGCCTCGTTCGAGGGGCTAGAAGAGCGCCTCGCCCATCTCTACGCTCCGACCGCGCAGCGCGACGCCAAGCGCCCCGAATACGTGGCGCGGCTGGAGTTCGAGATCAACACGATTTTGAACATGGGCTTTCCGGGCTACTTCCTGATCGTGAGCGACTTCATCAAATGGGCGAAAAACAATGGCTGCCCGGTCGGGCCGGGCCGGGGTTCGGGCGCTGGCTCGCTGGTGGCGTATGCGCTGAAAATCACCGACCTCGATCCGCTGGAATACAACCTGCTGTTCGAGCGTTTCTTGAACCCCGAGCGCGTGTCGATGCCCGACTTTGACATCGACTTTTGCCAGACCAACCGCGACCGCGTCATCGACTACGTGAAGGACAAATACGGCCACGACGCGGTCAGCCAGATCGTGACCTTCGGCACGATGGCGGCGCGGGCGGCGATTCGCGACGTGGGCCGGGTGCTGGATTTTCCTTACGGCTTTTGCGACGGCATTTCCAAGCTGATTCCCAACAAGCCCGGTCAGGCTGTCACGCTGCAGCTTCCGCCACCGGGCGGCGGCAGCGGCAAGCTGGTCTATGCGCTCGAAGCCGAGCCGATTCTGGCCGAGCGCGAGCGCAAGGAGGAAGACGTTCACACGCTGCTCGAACTGGCGCGCAAGCTCGAAGGGCTGACGCGCAATGTCGGCATGCACGCCGGGGGCGTGTTGATTGCGCCGGGGCGGCTGACGGATTTTTGCCCGCTGTATCAGCAGCCGGGCAGCAGCTCGGCGGTCAGCCAGTTTGACAAGGACGACGTGGAAGCCGCCGGGCTGGTGAAGTTCGACTTTTTGGGGCTGGCGACGCTGACGATTCTGGAGCTGGCGCGTGAATTTATCGTCAGCCGCCATCCGGGGGAGGAAGATTTTTCTTTTGAAAATATCGACCTGAAAGACCGGGATACTTACACGCTGTTTCAGGATGGCCGCACGGAGTCGGTGTTCCAGTTTGAAAGCACCGGCATGCAGCGCATGCTCAAGGACGCCAAGCCGACGCGGCTGGAAGACCTGATCGCGCTCAACGCGCTGTACCGGCCCGGCCCGATGGACCTGATTCCCAGCTTTGTGGCGCGCAAACATGGCCGCGAGGTGGTCGAATACCCGCATCCGCTGGTGGAAAGTGTGCTGGCTGAAACCTACGGCATCATGGTCTATCAGGAGCAGGTGATGCAGACGGCGCAGGTGCTGGGCGGCTATTCACTCGGCGGCGCCGACATGCTGCGCCGCGCCATGGGCAAGAAAAAGGCCGAGGAAATGGCTGAGCACCGGGCCATTTTCCGCAAGGGAGCTGCTGAAAAAGGCATCGGTGAGCAGCAAGCCGACGATGTGTTTGACCTGATGGAAAAGTTTGCGGGCTACGGCTTTAACAAGTC
>CAIYKK010000249.1 GCA_903926695.1 uncultured Burkholderiales bacterium | reverse complement strand
TCGCCAACCGCATGCAGAACGTTGCCCTGCAAGCCAAAATCATGTCCGCCGACGAGGCCGCTGCCTTGATTCCCGCCGGCGCCAATGTCGGCATGAGCGGCTTTACCGGCGCGGGCTATCCCAAGGCCGTGCCGCTGGCGCTGGCCAACCGCATCGAAAAGCTGCACGCCGCTGGCGAGGAATTCCGCATCGGCCTGTGGACCGGCGCCTCGACTGCGCCCGAACTCGATGGCGTGCTGGCCAAAGCCCACGCCATCGAAATGCGCCTGCCCTACCAGTCCGACCCGACGGTGCGCAAGCAGATCAATGCCGGTCAAATGCAGTACACCGACATTCACCTGTCGCATGTGGCGCAACTGGCCTGGTTCGGTTTTCTGGGCCACTTGAATGTGGCGGTGGTTGAAGTTGCGGGCATTTTGCCCGACGGGCGCTTGATTCCGTCGTCGTCGGTGGGCAACAACAAAACCTGGCTGGACCAGGCTGACCACATCATCCTCGAAGTCAACACGCTGCAAAATGCCGGTCTGGAAGGCATGCACGACATTTATTACAACACCCATCTGCCGCCGCACCGCCGCCCGATTCCACTGACCGGCCCCGGCGAGCGCATCGGCGACGCTTATTTGAAATGCGACCCGAACAAAGTCATCGCCGTGGTGGCAACGCACCAGCCCGACCGCAATTCAGCCTTCGCCGCGCCGGACGAAAACTCTGAGCGCATCGCCGGTCACATCATCAAGTTTTTGAGCAAAGAAGTGGAACTGGGCCGCCTGCCGCCCGAGCTGCTGCCGCTGCAGTCGGGCGTGGGCAACATCGCCAACGCCGTGCTGGCCGGTCTGAACAAAGGCCCGTTTGAGCACATGACGGCCTATACCGAAGTGCTGCAGGACGGCATGCTGGACATGCTGCGCTCGGGCAAGCTGATCAAGGCGTCGGCCACGGCGCTGTCGTTCAGCCCGGACGCGCTGGCCGATTTCAACGAGAACATCGCGTTCTACAGCGAGCGCATCGTGCTGCGCCCGCAGGAAATCAGCAACCACCCCGAAGTCGTGCGCCGTCTGGGCGTGATCGCCATGAACGCGATGATTGAGGCTGACCTGTACGGCAATGTGAACTCCACCCACGTCATGGGTTCTAGCATCATGAACGGCATTGGCGGCTCGGGCGACTTTGCGCGCAATGCTTATTTGTCGTTTTTTATGACGCCTTCGACGGCCAAGGGCGGCACGATTTCCTGCATTGTGCCGATGGTTTCGCATGTGGACCACACCGAGCATGACGTGGAAATCATCGTCACCGAGCAAGGCCTGGCCGATTTGCGCGGTCACTCGCCGACACAGCGCGCCCGCCTGATCATTGAAAACTGCGCCCATCCCGATTTCCGCCCGGCGCTGCTGGACTACTTCGAGCGCGCCCAGAAGTCCGGTGGCGGCCAGCACACGCCGCATCTGCTGGACGAGGCGCTGTCGTGGCATTCGCGCTTTTTGAAGACCGGCGAGATGCTGCCGGTGACGAGTTCGCAGGAGCCTGTGCATCTGGTTTGAGACTGTTGCATGGTGCGCGAATCGCCCCCCTGGATTAGACTCACGCCATGTCTGCCAAAGCCCTCATCAATCCAAAAATCCTGCGCTGGATACGCGAGCGCAGCGGGCTGGACGTGGGGGACGCGGCCCATGCCGCCAGCATTTCGCCAGACCAGTTGACCCGCTGGGAAGCGGGCGACAGCCAGCCTACATTCCTTCAGGCGCAAAAACTGGCCCAGGCGCTGCACGCGCCATTTGGCTACCTATTTCTGGCTGAACCACCGGCTGACAAATTACCCCTGCCCGATCTGCGCACCGTGGGCGGCGCGCCTGTGCCGCGCCCGAGCGTGGATTTACTGGAGACCCTGCGCCTGTCGCTGCAGCGGCAGGCCTGGTATCTGGAGCACCTGCATGACGACGGCGCAGTGGCCTTGCCTTTTGTGGCCCGCTTTACAACCGAGGCCCCCGTGCAAACCGTGGCCGCCGATATGCGGGCCGTGCTGGGCGTTGAGGTAGAAACGGGCCAGCACCGCTGGGAAATCTACTTCCGCCAGCTGGTCAATGCGGCAGAGGCCGCTGGCATCCTCGTCATGCGCAGCGGCATCGTAGGGAACAACACGCATCGCCGCCTGGA
>CAIYKK010000248.1 GCA_903926695.1 uncultured Burkholderiales bacterium | reverse complement strand
GGCTTCGCCTTGTGTCATGCCGCGTTCACGGATGACTTCAGCCAGGGCCATCATCAGCGCAGAGCGGGCCTTCATGCTGGCGGCCTCTTGGGGCGTGTCCTCCAGGGCATCCCAGACGCTGGCAAAGCGTTGTTTGTCAGGCGTGAACAGGCTCACGGCTTACGTCCAGGTGTAGGCCAGCCCCGCGAATCACGGCTAAAAATGTCTTGATAGTCGGGTTGCCTTTGGGACTCAGGGCGCGGTAGAGGCTTTCGCGGGGTATGCCAGCACGCACAGCCACAGCCGTCATGCCTTGCGCCTCTGCAATGTGGCGAAGCGCCGCCAGCAGCGCAGTTTGTCCGCCGGGAAGTTCAGCTTCATCCAGGGCAGCGGCCAGATATTCGTTTGCAAAATCCGGGTCTGCTTTGAGCATTTCAACCACGGTTTCATCGTGGCTTACGTGTCGTGGTGCATTCTTGACGGCGTGGACTGGACTCGACCGGCACCGGGCTTTACGACGCCACGGGCGCGAAATACACGATCACCGCCGCAGCGGGCCGCTCGATACTGCTGCCGCTGGCCGACTTTGCCAATCCGTCCACGATCCCGGAAAAGGCGGGCACTTCAAACGCTGAAAAAATCAATCGTTGGCGTAGATATCGACATCCTTGGTTTCTTTCAGAAACAGCATGCCGATCACAAAGCTGGCCCCGGCAATCACGACCGGATACCACAGGCCGCTGTACATGTTGCCGGTCTGGGCCACGATGGCAAAGGCCGTGGTCGGCAGCAGCCCGCCAAACCAGCCGTTGCCGATGTGGTACGGCAGGCTCATCGAGGTGTAGCGGATGCGGGTCGGAAACAGTTCCACCAGCATGGCCGCAATCGGGCCATAAACCATCGTCACCAGTAGCACGAGGTAAAACAAAATCGCCGTCACTGTCAGCCTGTCCACCTTGGCCGGATCGGCCTGGGCCGGGTAGCCAGCGGCCTTGAGGTCGCCTGCGACCTGCGCCCTGAAGGCTGCGTCCTTGCGGCGCGCCTCTTCGGCGCTCAAGCCTTTGACGCTATAGCTGCTGATGTGGGTATCGCCAATCTGGATGCTCGCCAGCGTCCCGGCGGGCGCGGCCACTGTGTCGTAGCTGACGGAGGCGCCCGCCAGCATCTGCTTGGCAATGTCGCACGAACTGGTAAAGCGCGAAGCTCCGGTGGGATTGAACTGGAACGAGCACTCCTGCGGATCGGCCAGCACCAGCACGCGGTTTTTGGCCTGGGCGGCGGCCAGATCCGGGTTGGCCGCCTTGGTCAGCGCGGTGAACACCGGAAAATACGTCAGCGCCGCCAGCAGGCAGCCGGTCATGATGATGGGCTTGCGGCCAATTTTGTCCGACAGCATGCCAAACACCACAGAAAATGGCGTGCCCAGTATCAGCGAATAGGCCACCAGGATGTTGGCCGTAAAGTCATCCACCTTGAGCGTCTGGGTCAGGAAAAACAGCGAATAAAACTGCCCTGAATACCACACCACCGCCTGCCCCGCCGTCAAGCCCAAGAGGGCCAGAATCACGATTTTGAGGTTTTTCCACTGGCCGAAGGACTCGGCCACCGGCGTTTTGGAGGTGCGCCCCTGCGCTTTCATTTTGCGAAAGGCGGGCGACTCGTTCAGCGTCAGCCGGATGTACACCGACACGGCCAGCAGCAAAATCGACACAATAAAAGGAATGCGCCAGCCCCAGTCGGCAAAAGAGGCTTCGCCCACGGCGGTGCGCACGCCCAGAATGATGATCAGGCTCAAAAACAGGCCCATCGTGGCCGTTGTCTGAATCCAGGCGGTGTACATGCCGCGCTTGCCATGCGGCGCATGCTCGGCCACATAAACCGCCGCACCGCCATACTCGCCGCCCAAAGCCAGGCCCTGCAGCATGCGCAGGCCCACCAAAATGATGGGCGCAGCCACGCCAATCGAGTCATAACTGGGCAGCAACCCGACGATGAAGGTGGACAACCCCATGATCACAATGGTGACCAAAAAGGTGTATTTGCGCCCAATCATGTCGCCCAGGCGGCCAAAGACCAGCGCCCCGAAAGGCCGCACGATAAACCCGGCGGCAAACGCCAGCAGCGCAAAAATAAAGGCCGAGCCTGCATCGAGCCCGCTGAAAAACTGCCGGGCAATGATGGTCGCCAAGGAACCGTACAGGTAAAAGTCGTACCACTCGAACACCGTCCCGAGCGAGGAGGCAAAGATGACCTTTCTTTGCTCCGCTGTCATGGGTCTGTGGTTCACTGATGATGTCATTTGTCATTTCTTTTCTTGATTCGGATGAATGGATGCCGCCCTGGCAGATGCCCGCTTTCACTATGTGGGGCCGCACTGACCGCATTCTGACGCGCTCTGCGGTCCAGCCTCCCGCCGCGCTGGGGGTCAGCTTGCAAAACAAGGGTTAACCCTTAAAAATAATTTTTAATGTAATAAATAGAAAAAAAGGCGACAAAAAGCTGCAGTTTGGCACACGGCTACCGAGGGAAAGCCCTTAGTCATTGGCGGCACCCAAGTAAGGACTTGGTCAGCCCCTCCTCCCAGAATCCAGCTTCTGCAATGGCCGCCCGGGCCGTTGTGATTACTGACTGTCCATGTCGAAGGAGATATATGAGTGATCCTGTCGGGATTGATCCCATGGTGGCCAAGGTTGAGGCCAACCCCAAATACCACGAGCTGAAAAGAAAACGCAACACGTTTGGCTGGACCATGACCGCCCTCATGATGGTGGTTTATTACGGCTACATCGCGCTGATCGCCTTTAACAAGCCCTTCCTGGCGCAGCCTACGGGCGACGGCGTCACCACCATCGGTATCCCGATGGGCATGGCCGTGATCATTTTTACCATTGTCATCACGGGCATTTACGTTCGCCGTGCCAACGACGAATACGACCGGCTGACCGCTGAAATCCTGAAAGAGGCTTCCAAATGAAGGCTGGACTCCAATTCCTGACCGCTCTGGCGGCATTGTTTGCCGCAGCGGCGGCGCAAGCCGCTGGCGCCGACCTGGGCCAGGTTGACAAGCAGCCCACCAACTGGGTCGCCATCAGCATGTTCGCCATTTTTGTGGTGGGCACCCTGTTCATCACCAAATGGGCTGCCGCGAAGACCAAATCGGCCGCTGACTTCTACACCGGCGGCGGCGGCATCACGGGCTTTCAAAATGGTCTGGCCATCGCTGGCGACTACATGTCGGCTGCGTCCTTCCTGGGCATTTCCGCTGCGGTGATGGCTTCGGGCTATGACGGCCTGATCTACTCCATCGGCTTTCTGGTCGGCTGGCCCGTCATCACCTTCCTGATGGCCGAGCGCCTGCGCAACCTGGGCAAGTTCACTTTTGCCGACGTGGCAGGCTACCGCTTCCAGCAAGCGCCTATCCGCATTTTTGCTGCTTCCGGCACGCTGGTCGTGGTGGCGTTTTACCTGATTGCGCAAATGGTCGGTGCTGGTGCCCTGATCAAACTGCTGTTCGGTCTGGAGTACTGGATGGCTGTGGTGATCGTCGGCGGACTGATGATGATCTACGTGCTGTTCGGCGGCATGACTGCAACGACCTGGGTGCAAATCATCAAGGCTTGCTTGCTGCTGTGTGGTGTGACCTTCATGGCCTTCATGGTCATGGCGCAGTTCGGTTTCAGCCCTGAAGCGCTGTTTGCCAAGGGCGTTGCCGTCAAGGCTCTGCTGGCCAGCAATGCCAAGGATGCAGCAATCGCTGCTGCCGCCGCTGCCGCTGCCGCTGCCGCTACGCCTGAAGCCGTCAAGGCTGCCGCTGAGTCTGCTACCAAAGCTGCAGCGATGGATCCGGCCAAAATCGGCCTGTCCATCATGGGCCCCGGTGGCTTCGTGAAAGACCCGATCTCCGCCATCTCCTTCGGCATGGCGCTGATGTTCGGTACCGCTGGTCTGCCACACATCCTGATGCGCTTCTTCACCGTTCCTGACGCCAAAGAAGCTCGCAAGTCTGTGTTCTGGGCTACCACCTGGATCGGCTACTTCGACGTGCTGATTTTCATCATCGGCTTCGGCGCTATCACTCTCGTGTTGACCAACCCTGAATACGCCGATACGG
>CAIYKK010000247.1 GCA_903926695.1 uncultured Burkholderiales bacterium | reverse complement strand
GAGGTTTTGTCGGGTTCTGGTGGGGAAAAAATAAAATGGAGAACTGCAATGTTCATCTTCAGCTTGAAGAAAAGTATCTCTGCTTCAAAATCTCAGTAACCGAGCCTAAACTTCGATCAAAACTCAGAAATGACTGGTACCGGAAAGTTGCAAAAAACTCCGGTGGTGACGAACTGACATTTCAACGCCCGAAACGCTTTGGAAGTGGTCAATGCATGACTTTCGCTATAGCAGAAAAGGAATATCGAGCAAAGCGCCCAGACGGAACGCTCGATATTGAAGGAACAATTAAAAATTTGCAAGCAGCAAAGAAAATGCTCGAAAAATGCATTAAAAGTGCCAATTCTGCCGACTCGGAAAACGTATTCTGAAAATACTTCTATCCATTAAACCGAAGCCGCCACAAACTCAAAAAGCCTGACCGTATTTGCGCCATGCGCAAGAAACAGGTCAGCAAATAAACCGCACCCAAGCCACGACAGCACAATCACCATCGACTCCAGCCGCCCGCTGCGCCACATCGACAAAGAATGCCGCCGCCAAATCCACGGCACGCCCATCGGATTGGGCCAGTCGGTTAACAAGTGCATCATGCCACCGCAGGCAAATCCAAAAGCCACAGGTGCCCACCAGACTGAGTTGAGGCTCACATAAGAATAAATCAGCAGCGTGACCCACGGAATGCCCCAGTGCGTCACCGTTCGGTGCTTGATCCATAACCGCGCCGCGCCACGGTATTTTTTTTTGCTGCGCCACCACGCAATTTCCATCCAGTCCGGTGCCGTTCCGCCCCATCGCCCCGCCAGCGCGGCCAATAGCGCCAATACATAATACGGGCCGCCTGCGCCCGCATTCGCCACGATGATCGCCGCGAGAGCGCCTGCCGCAATACCGGAGCCTCGATGGGCTTTTTTGGACGCCATATTTTCCTTGAATTAAAAGACGAATTTTACAGAAAAATTCTTCAGCACACTGTTCGGCAGACTCTTTAAAAAGCATGTTTACTCAACGGCAAAGCCGTATTTAAAACCATTAAAATCCGCAAACCCCGGCGCAGCCACCACTGGCCACCGTTTCCCGCCGAAAAATAACCGGCTGTATCGAAAAAACCTGTCAACGATTGACGGCGCTGGCGGTTTTTTGCCGGATTTTTTGGCATCATCCGGGGCATGAATTCCCGCCTCACCCTGTCTCCTTCTGTTTCCTGCGTCATGCCCGCCTTCAACGAAGCGCGCAATCTGGGCACGGTGCTGCCGCAGACGCTGGCTGCGCTCGGGCAGCTCTCGCCGCGCATCGAACTGGTCGTGGTCGATGACGGTAGCCGCGACGACACGGCCCGCGTGATGCAGGCGCTGTGCGCGGCCTACCCGGAGCTGGTTTATGCCCGGCTGTCGCGCAATTTTGGCAAGGAGTCGGCGCTGACCGCCGGGCTGGACCTGGCGCGTGGCGAAGTCGTCGTGCTGATGGATGCCGACGGCCAGCACCCGCTGTCGCTGCTGCCCGAGATGCTGGCCAAATGGCAGCAAGGCGCGGACGTGGTGTACGCAGTGCGCAAAACCCGCGATGACCAGTCGGCGCTGCAGGCCAAACTGGCGGGGCTGTTTTACAAACTCATCAACTGGGGCAACCACATTGAAATTCCGGCCAACGCGGGCGACTTTCGGCTGATGGATAGACAAGTGGTCAACGCCCTGAAGGCGCTGCCCGAGCGCAACCGCTTCATGAAAGGGCTGTACGCCTGGGTCGGTTTCAACAGCACGGCGATTGACTACGAGCCGCTGCCACGCGCCGACGGGCTGACCAAGTTTGGCCTGGGCGGCTCGTTTTCGCTGGCGCTGACGGGCATGGTGGCGTTTTCGACAGCACCGCTGCGGCTGCTGACTTGGGTCGGGCTGCTGCTGTCGGTGGTGGCGCTGGGTTTTGGCAGTTGGGTGGTGCTGGAGCATTTCATCGAGGGCGCTGACGTGCCCGGTTACGCGACGCTGGCGGCGGGCATGATGTTTTTGAGCGGCATTCAGCTGCTGAGCATCGGCATTCTGGCCGAGTATGTCGGGCGCATTTACGACGAGGTCAAGCTGCGCCCCAGCTACATCGTGGCTCAGCGCAGCGGCCAGGGTCTGACGAACGGGCCGCTTTGATGGCCAGCGGGCTGTGGTTTCTGGCCGTGGGTGCCAGCGCCGCGCTGACGCATGTGGCGGTGTTTGCGCTGGTGCAGCAACATCTGCTGCCCGAGCTGGCGAATGCTGTCGGCTTTGTCGTGGCGTTTGGCGTGAGTTTTTGCGGCCACCGGTGGCTGAGTTTTCGCGATGCAGGCACCACGCTGGCGCAGAGTTTTGCCCGCTTTGCGCTGACGGCGCTGGCCGGTTTTGCCGCCAACGAGGCGGTGTTTGCGCTGCTGCTGCGCGTGGCGCTCTGGCCCGCACTGCTGGCCCTGCTGGCCGCGCTGGTGGCCGCAGCCGGGCAGACGTTTTTACTGAGCCGCTTTTGGGCTTTCCGGCGTTAG
>CAIYKK010000246.1 GCA_903926695.1 uncultured Burkholderiales bacterium | reverse complement strand
GCACTGCGCCAGCCGCGTGGCCAGTCTGGTGTTTGAGCCGTGCGCCGGTTTTGAGCCGCTGCGCCCGGATGCGCTGGCAGCGCAGCGCGCTTACGCCGATTACCTGCGCGGCGAAATCCAGCTGTCAGATATTGCGCTGCTGCCCGAAACTCAGCGCGCCGCCGCTGGCAACGCCAATGCGGTGCAAGCCGTGGCCGATCCGCTGTCGCAACTGGTGGCTGCTGGCGTGCTGCTGCAAACAGCCAAAGCCAGCCCGGCGGTGATTGAGCAGGCAATCAACACCGCGTCCAGCCAAGGCTGGCGGCGTCCGCTGCTGGCCTGGCTTGGTCTTGCGCTGCAGCGCGCCGAGCAGGGCGGGGACGTGCAGGCCGCCGCCCATCTGCGCCGACGCATCGCAATTGCACAGCAAGGCAGCGCTTTGGTGCCCGCGCAAATTCAAAATTCCTCAAATACTGTGAAAGAACGCCCGTGAGCTACCGCCTCAAACTCTACGCCTTTGAAGAGGCCAGCGCGCAGCAATTGCAGGCCGCCGAGCAGCGCTTTCGGCGTGCGCTGGACGCGGCGCTGGGCGACGAAAGTCTGGTGCTTCCCGTTTATGCCGCTTATTGCAAGCTGGTGTCTGTGTATGGCGAAGCGCCTTCAGAAGACGCGCTGGCGCCGCACGAACTGGAGCTTTTCAGCCAGTGGCAGGCTGCCGAAGCCGCTGCCTTGACCGCCGCGCTCGGGCCAGACCGCTACATGGGCGAGGCGCAGTTTGAAATTCGCCGCTGAATCTTTGGGGGCTGGCGGCCGCTTCAGGGTGAGCGGCTCAGGCGCGGCGAGGCCAGCGCCTGCAACTGGTCGCCGATAGCCACTTCCACCGCCACGAGACGCGGCAGCGCTTTGGCTTTGTCCAGCACCGCGTGCAGTTGGCGCAGGTCTTTGCTGCTGGTCGTGGCCTTGATTTGCGCCACCGCCGCCGGGATGTTGCCGGTTTTGATCAGCGCCAGCATTTTTGTCACCCATTCACTTGTACTCATCAATAGCTCCTGTTCGGAAAGTTGGCTGCGACTATAGCCCGCCGCGCCCGGCAGCGCTGGGGACATTGACATCCTCCCCTGCCTGAAGGCAGGGGATTCCTACGGCGCTAAGCATGAGTTACCTCATGCTTAGTCACTTCGGTGGGTTCCTGCTTCACTGAGGCTGGTTTCGTCTTGCGCTTGCGCACAAGGCCAGAGCCGTCCTCTCCACAGGCTGCAACGCGGTATCCCCGCGCCAATATGTTCATCGCGCCGACGACATCGGCATTGTTCTCGTAGCCGCATTCCACGCATTCAAACTTGGCTTGCGTTTTCCGGTTTGCTTTGGCGACATGGCCGCAGCAGGGGCAGGTCTGGCTGGTGTAGTGCGGCGGTACGGCCACCAGCATCCAGCCATTCCAGTCCAGTTTGTAGTCCAGTTGCCGCCTGAACTCAAACCAGCCTTGATCGAGGATGGCTTTGTTCAGCCCGGACTTGGCGGCGACGTTTTTGCCCGGCTTTTCTGCATTGCCCGCTGCTGACCTGCTCATGTTTTTGATCTGCAAATCTTCGACAGCCACCATTGCGTGGTTTTTGCTGATTTCAGCTGTCTTTTTGTGCAGGAAGTCTTTGCGGGCGTTGGCTATTGTCGTGTGGACTTTTTGAACTTTCCTTTTCGCTTTGTGCCAGTTTTTGCTGAATTTGGTTT
>CAIYKK010000245.1 GCA_903926695.1 uncultured Burkholderiales bacterium | reverse complement strand
TGATGGCCGATTCATGGAAACCCGACAACCGCAACGCGACGCTGGTGCAGGCGCTGCAAAAGCACGGCGAAGCGGTGTTTGGCGAAGCCATTCCGACTTCGGGCACGCCGCTGTACACCGACGTGCGGCTGTTCGCCGCTGCGGGCATTGCGGCGGCGATTTATGGCGCCGGGCCGCGCACCGTGTTCGAGAGCAATGCCAAGCGGGCGGATGAGCATTTGGTGCTAGAAGACCTGCGCCGGGCGACCAAGGTGGTGGCGCGCACGCTGCTGGAGTTGCTGCGGGGCGGGTGAGGCGCAGACTTCAGCAATGGCGCAGATAGCCAAAAATGTGGATTTTTTGCTAAATTTTAGTTTTTCATAAAAAATTCAAATATCGCTGCTCTTTCAAACTGAATATTCAAGTAACATTCAGTTGTCTAGACTTACGTTTGACATTTTTTGAAAAATAAATCATCAGGAGTATTGAAATGGGGAAATTCAGAGTGACGTTGAAGCATGGTGATCCTGGGAAATTTAAGCACAGTTCGCAAATTCTCGAGGTCGAGGCTAGCAGCGAGTCAACCGCTATGCAAATTGCTATTAATAAATTCAAAAACAGCAACTCTAGCAACAGGGATAAAGAAGTTGATGTGGTTAAGGTTGAGCAACGATAACGCCGATCACGTTCAAGACCATCTTGCCTAAGATGGCATCCAAGCGGACTACCTGACAGTAACCGCTTAGAGCATGTTACAAACTTCAAAAAAGTTATTTCAAATCAATGACTTATTTGTAGTGAATGACACTCTAAATTTTTAGATATTGTGTTTCAAGTCATGCAAATCTAATTTGCATGACTAATCCTATTTGGAGAGAGTTATGGGTTTTTGGTCTACTGTAGGTGGCCTTGCCAAGGGCGCTGCAGAAAATGTACAAGTAAAAATCACTGAGGCAAATGTTCTTGCCGAGGACTATCGTAGAGAAGATGATGATTACCTGAAGGAAAAGGTAAAAAGAGGAAGGCCTATTGAAAAAATGGCGGCGGCAAAGGTTCTTAAAGAACGAGGTTATGGCTCTGGGACTTGAAGTCGAACCCATTTGAAATCGGGGATTCGGCTTCGACGCGGAAAAGCACCCCGTCCCCGCCCAAGCCGTGAAAGACTACGGCCTCGAATCCCTGACCAACCTGATCGTGCGCCGCCGCTACGGCGCTGCCGGCCTGGTCATCGCCCTGAACGCCCACGGCGACGTGGTGCCGCCCGGCGACGGCTGGACGCATGACCCCTACGGCGGTGAAATCATGGACGGCAAGCTCTATGGCCGGGCGTCTGCCGTCAGCAAATCAGACTTCGCCACCTACACCTTCGCGGTGCGGGCGCTCGAAGCCTTGGGCCTGCCGCTCAACGGCGGCGTGGAACTGCTGTTCACCTACGACGAAGAATTCGGCGGCGAACTCGGCCCCGGCTGGCTGCTGCGCAACGAACTGACCCGGCCCGGTTTGCTGCTGGCCGCCGGTTTCAGCTACCAGATCATCACCGCGCACAACGGCTGCCTGCAAATGGAAGTGAGCGTCCACGGCAAGATGGCGCACGCTGCCATTCCCGACACCGGCATCGACGCGCTGCAGGGTGCGACGGCCATTTTGAACGCGCTGTACCAGCAAAACCGCCTGTACCAGGCCGTCACGTCGCAGGTCGAGGGCATCAACCACCCTTACCTGAACGTCGGGCGCATCGAAGGCGGCACCAACACCAACGTCGTGCCCGGCAAGGTCACGCTCAAGCTGGACCGGCGCATGATTCCCGAAGAAAACCCCGCGCAGGTCGAAGCCGACGTGCGCCGCGTGATTCTTGAGGCCGCCGCCAGCGTGCCGGGCATCACGGTGGACATCAAACGCCTGCTGATGGCCGATTCATGGAAACCCGACAACCGCAACGCGACGCTGGTGCAGGCGCTGCAAAAGCACGGCGAAGCGGTGTTTGGCGAAGCCATTCCGACTTCGGGCACGCCGCTGTACACCGACGTGCGGCTGTTCGCCGCTG
>CAIYKK010000244.1 GCA_903926695.1 uncultured Burkholderiales bacterium | reverse complement strand
GGTAATCCATTGCGGCTTCGCCTTGCTCCACGGCACCAATATCCAACGAAGACGTGGCGATGAACAGCGCCCCAGCGCGCATATTTTGCGCACCAGCTTCATGGGCAACTTGGCGAACCAGTCGGCACGCACGCTCATTCCAATCACTCTGATCGCATGCAATGGCGCGATACGGAAAGCGGATATCGGATTGACCCGGCAGTGCATAAAACGAAGTGGCAGCGCAAGGGCGACCCATTGAGGCCACTGATGTCCCCAGTTCCAGACCGAGCGCACAGGCCAAGCCGCGGCCCGCAAGATAGACCGGCTTCATGCCGGTTGATGCGTGCGCAGATACTCAGCCAAGGCCACTAGCGAGACCATCGCACGGCGCGTATCTTTACTGTCGGGCATGCGCACGCGGTACTTTTTCTGAATCGCCATGGATATCTGCAAGGCATCGAGCGAATCCAGATCCAGCCGGGACTCTGGCCCGAACCAAGGCTCGTCGTCGCGCAGTCCATCGGCAGGTTCTGCCTTGTCCACAGCGGCGAGGATGTACGCTTTTAATTCGGCGCGGAAGGCAATGTTGTGATCGTTCATGGGGTACAAAAAGCCCGCCACATCAGGTGTACGGGGTTCGCTTTTCTATGTAATAAGGGATGAGGGATGACTGGAGTTTGCAATCAAACCAGCGGGAGCTCAAGGCAAACGCAACGCCCAGTACCATCCCCGCCAACACATCCAGCGACACATGCTGCTTGGTGGCCATGGTGGAATACACAATCGCCACTCCCCACAAGATCTGAAGCGACTGCGCACGCCACCCCAAGTGGACCTCCCGCATCAACCAAAACAACCAAAAACTCGAATACACCGCCGCTGCCACATGCAGCGATGGACAGGCGTTACCACCCGCATCCACGGCCTTGAGAAAGGCCACGCTGGGATGCTGTGCCCAATCGATATCGGTCGGCGGCATGGCATTGGGCAACCAATAAAAAATGGACAAGGCGAGCAAGCACATGGCGCCAATCCAAAACCCGAAGTTCAACAATCGGGCACGAGTCGGCATCAGGGTCACCGGCAGCGAACAATAAATCCAAAGGGACAAATAAGGAATCAGTGCCAATGGCGCAAAGCCAATCCACTGGTCGATCACCGTCAGCGGCATGGTGATCACCGGAAACGCCGGATTTTTCAGCAGGAAAAGATAGGCCCAGAAAAAAAGCGACATGAAGGCACTGGTGCCGAAGAATTTGAACCAGAAATCATTCAAAACTATCGCACGCCAATCAACAGCAGGTCGGGCAGGGGAATCAGTTGGCATGCGGGTGGAATGGGCTTGGAAGGTATTTTGATAGCATTAAAATGTGCATTGCCAAAGATTGCGGCACACACGGCAGCCAGAGCCTTTCACGAGAAACGCTGCCACCGGCACCTCACAGGGCCGCGCCGCAAACCGATTATTCCATGAATTTTTTACACCATGACCCACCCATCCAGCGCCGCCGAGACCCAAGCAGAACTTGAACACGAGGTTGCACGACTCATGGTTTCGGCGCTGAATCTTGAGGTTGCACCAGAAAGCATCGAAGCCGACTCCGATTTGTACGGTGATGGCTTGGGTCTGGATTCCATCGATATCCTGGAAATTGCTTTGGTGGTTTCCAAACAATATGGCATTCAGATGAAAACCGAAGGTGCTGACAACTTTCACATCTTCAAATCGCTGCGCACCCTGAGCGCCTATATCGCGGATAAGCGCACCAAGTGACCCGCCTGACGCGGTTGTTGCTGATTGCGGTCATCGCTGTCGTCGTTGCGGCGTACCTCGCTTTCAGCCACCTGTTAACCATCGATGAACGCCCCAGCTTGCTGATGCTGGCGCTGGGGGTGACGCCGCTGACGGTCATGGCCTTGTTGGCCGCCTGGCATTCCCGCATGCGTTGGACAGCACTGACCCTGCTTGCTGTGCTGGCAATGACCGTGCAGCTGTATCTTGAGGACTTGCGTAACCACGTCAACTGGCTGTACTTCATGCAGCATGCTGGCACCATGACGCTGCTGGCCATCACCTTTGGCAGCACCCTGGGGCGTGGCGATGCAGATGCCCTGTGCTCACGCGTTACGAGCCTGATGCTGGTGGGTCCGGCCGATCCGGTCTATATGCGCTACACATGGAAAGTCACACTGATCTGGACCGTGTACTTTATTAGCAGTGCGGTGGTGTCGGTGGGCCTGTTCTTCTACGGGCCGCTTGCCATTTGGTCCTACTTTGCCAACCTGCTCACCCCCGTGATCGTTGGACTGATGTTTGTTATCGAATACCTGGTGCGTGTGCGGGTGCTGCCTGATCGCCCCCACTTCAGCATCGCCCAGACCATTAAAGCCTACCGATCCTATGAGCAGCGCTGACATGCCATTGCCTACATTCCTTCGCCGGCCGCAACTGTTCACCGCATTCATCGGCATGGTCCTGTGCGCCAGCAGCTATGCCGGAGACTGGGCACTGCCCGATCTGATGCATTTACTGGCCCAGACAAAATCCGGCAAAGCCACCTTTGTCGAGAAAAAATACATTGGCATTCTGGACAAGCCGCTGGAATCTTCCGGCGAACTGTCCTTCGAGGCACCCGACCGCCTGGAGAAGCGCACCCTCAAGCCACGCCCGGAGGCCATGCTGCTGGAGGGCGACAAGCTGACCCTCACCCTGTATGACAAGCGGCCACTCAACCTGCGTTTGCAAGATCACCCTGAAGTGGCAGCCTTGGTCGAGAGCATTCGGGGCACGCTCAGCGGCGACCAGGCGGCCCTTGAAAAAAACTACGCCATCAATTTCACCGGCGTGCAAGGCAAATGGCAGATGACACTGACGCCTGTGCAAAAAGCCGTGGCCAAGGTTGTGCGACAAGTCCAGATTGGCGGCGCTGATGCGAACATCAAGACCATCACCTTTGAACAAGTCGATGGTGACCGCTTTGAGATGATGATCGCCAAAGTCGTTACCCAGTGAACCGCACAAGACCAGTGCAAGCCCCCAAAGCCAGCCTTCGTGCTTGGCGTCCTGGTCCGTTTCTGCTGATCCAACTGGCCTTGCATGTCGCCGCTTTGGTGCTGCTGCTGAGCGCCCCGCAAGAATGGCGCTGGGCGGCAGCCGCCGTTTTACTCAGTCAACTGATGCTCATGGTTGCTGGACTGTGGCCACGCAGCACCTGCCTCGGCGCCAATCTGGTGCGCCTCCCGACTGCCGCAATGCAGCGGGCTGAAGTGGCCATCACCATTGATGACGGCCCCGATCCCGAGGTAACCCCGCAGGTTCTCGCCATCCTGGCGCAGCACGGCGTAAGCGCCACGTTTTTTTGCATTGGCGAGCGAGCTGCAGCGCAGCCGGAGCTGTGCAAAAGCATGCTGGCGGCCGGGCACCGCATTGAAAACCACGGGGCACGCCACCCGACACTCCTGTCGCTCTCAGGGCCAGCGGGCTGGCGCCGCGAAATTTTGGAAGGCCAACAGATCCTGCACCGCATCACCGGCCAGCCTCCACGCTTCTACCGCGCCGTCGCGGGCCTACGCAACCCTTTTTTGGATCCTGTGCTGCATGAATTAGGTTTGCAACTCGCCAGCTGGACCCGCCGTGGTTTCGATACCCAGGAGCAAAATCCTGACAAAGTGCTACAGCGGTTGACCCACCAACTCGCCGCCGGTGATATTTTGCTATTGCACGATGGCAATGCGGCGCGCACGCCTGCGGGCGAAGCGCTGATTGTGAGCGTACTACCCAGATTGCTTGAGGCCATCCGGGCCCGTGGGCTGACCCCGGTCACGCTGTCACAGGCTTGCGATCCACCCTGAAACGAAAGCACTGAGCACGGCCTGTGGGAGGTCGCGCCCAAACAACTGGTCAATTGACATCCTCCCCTGCCTGAAGGCAGGGGATTCCTACGGCGCTAAGCATGAGTTACCTCATGCTTAGTCACTTCGGT
>CAIYKK010000243.1 GCA_903926695.1 uncultured Burkholderiales bacterium | reverse complement strand
TTCTTCACCAGCACTTTGCGGTTTCTCAAACCTTCAAAGGCTTGGGCGGCGTCGGGCACGCGGATCAGGATCATGTTGGCGTCGCTTTTCCAGGCCTTGACGCCGGGCAGCGCGCCCAGCGCATCCAGCAGTCGCGTGCGCTCGGCCACCAGCGCCTGAGCCTGCTGCGCAAACACCTCGCGGTGCTCCAGCGCAAACAGGGCGCATTCGTAGTTGAGCACGCTGATGTTGTAGGGCGGGCGCACCTTGTCGATTTCGGCCAGCAAGGCTTTGGGCGCCATCATGTAACCCAGTCGCACGCCAGCCAGGCCAAACTTGCTCAAGGTGCGCATCAGCAGCACATGGCGGTGTTTTGAAATGCGGTCAATATAGCTTTTGCTGGCAAACGGCTGATAAGCCTCGTCCATGACGACCAGACCGCCCTGCCCGCCCACGGCCTCGATGATGCGTTCGATCACCGCGTCGTCCCACAGGTTGGCCGTCGGGTTGTTCGGGTAGGCCAGATAGGTGATGGACGGTTTGTGCTGCGCAATCGCGGCCAGCATGGCGGCTTCGTCGAGTTCAAAGTCGGCGGTCAAATCGACGCCGATGAATTTCAGCCCCTGCAATTGCGCGCTCATGGCGTACATCACAAAACCGGGCAGCGGTGCCAAGACGCTCGCGCCCGGCACATCGCAGGCCAGCGCCAGCAGCGAAATCAGCTCGTCCGAGCCGTTGCCCAGCATGATGTCAAAACCTTCGGGCATCTGCGCATAGTCGGCCAGCGCGCGGCGCAGGTCGTTGACGCGGCCATCGGGGTAGCGATTCAGCGCCAGCGCGCCGAGGCGCTGACCCAGTTCGGCCTGCAGCGCTTCGGGCAGGCGGTGCGGATTTTCCATCGCGTCGAGCTTGACCATGCCCGCCGAATCCTGAACCGCGTAGGCGTGCATGGATTGCACATCTTGGCGAATGCGTTGTTGCAACTGCGGTGCCAATCCGGCCTCCAGCGCGCTCATGCTGCCACCCGCATGGCTGGCACGACGCTCAAGCGCAGTTCGGCGGCGCGGGCGTGGGCCTGCAGCCCTTCCCCGTAAGCGAGTTCGGCGGCAATCGGGCCGAGAATTTGCGCGCCCGCTTGACTCACTTCAATCAGGCTGGAGCGCTTTTGAAAATCGTACACGCCAAGCGGGCTGGAAAAGCGCGCCGTGCCGCTCGTGGGCAGAACGTGGTTCGGCCCGGCGCAGTAGTCGCCCAGGCTCTCGCTGGTGTAAGCGCCAAGGAAAATCGCGCCCGCGTGGCGCAGCAGCGGCTCCCAGCGGTGCGGCTCGGAACTGGAAACTTCCAGATGCTCGGGCGCAATGCGGTTGCTGATCTCGCAGGCTTCTTCCATGCTGCGCGTCAAAATCAGTGCGCCCCGGTCGTTCAGGCTTTTGGCGATGATCTCGCGGCGCGGCATCTCGGGCAGCAGGCGGTTGATAGCCTCCTGCACCGCGTCCAGATGGGCCGCGTCCGGGCACAGCAAAATCGACTGCGCCAGCTCGTCGTGTTCGGCCTGGCTGAACAAGTCCATCGCCACCCAGTCGGCGGGCGTGGAGCCATCGGCCAGCACCAGAATTTCGGACGGCCCGGCAATCATGTCGATGCCCACCGTGCCGAAGACGCGCTTTTTGGCGCTGGCGACGTAGGCGTTGCCGGGGCCGGTGATTTTGTCCACTTTCGGCACCGTCGCCGTGCCGTAGGCGAGCGCCGCCACGGCCTGCGCGCCGCCGATGGTGAAGGCGCGCGTCACGCCCGCGACGTAGGCGGCGGCGAGTACCAGCGCATTTTTTTCGCCCTTGGGCGTGGGCACGACCATGATGATTTCGCCAACGCCCGCGACGTGCGCCGGAATCGCGTTCATCAGCACCGACGACGGATACGCAGCCTTGCCGCCGGGCACATAAATGCCGACGCGGTCCAGCGGCGTGACTTTTTGGCCGAGCAGCGAGCCGTCTTCGTCGCGGTAGCTCCAGCTTTCGCCGCAGGCTTTTTTCTGCGCCTCGTGGTAGCTGCGCACGCGCCGGGCGGCGGCTTCGAGCGCCTCGCGCTGGGCGGCGGGAATCGACTCGAACGAGGCTTTCAACTCAGCTTGCGTCAGTTCAAGTTCAGCCATTGAGGCGGCGCTCAAACCGTCAAAGCGCGCCGTGTAGTCGAGCACCGCCGCGTCGCCGCGCTGCTGCACGTCGGCCAGAATGTCGGCCACGCGCTGCTCGATGGCGGCGTCGGTGTCGGCGGACCAGTGCAGGCGCGCTTTAAATTGGGCTTCAAAATCAGCGTCGGCGCAGGACAGGCGGGCGGGAGTGGCGAGCAGTTTCATGGAGTCACGACATCACAAAATAAAGGCGAAATTGGGGCGAAATCTAAGCCAGATTTAGGCAGTGGCAGATTGCGCCAGCGTCTGGGAAAAAGCGTCGATCAGCTTGCGAATCGGCGCGTGCTTGAGCTTGAGCGCGGTCTGGTTCACCACCAGATGCGAGCTGATGTCCATGATGGTCTCGACTTCCACCAGGTGGTTAGCCCTGAGCGTGTTGCCGGTGGACACCAGATCGACGATGGCGTCGGCCAGCCCGGTCAGCGGCGCGAGTTCCATGCTGCCGTAGAGCTTGATCAGATCGACGTGAACGCCTTTGGTCGCGAAAAAATCGCGGGCAATCGCCACGTATTTGGTCGCCACGCGCAGGCGCGAGCCCTGCTTGACGGCGGCGGCGTAATCAAAACCCTGACGAACCGCCACGCTGATGCGGCATTTGGCAATCTGCAAATCCAGCGGCTGGTACAGGCCCAGGCTGCCCGATTCGAGCAGTGTGTCCTTGCCGACCACGCCCAGATCCGCGCCGCCGTATTGCACGTAAGTCGGCACGTCAGTGGCGCGCACCAGCACGACGCGC
>CAIYKK010000242.1 GCA_903926695.1 uncultured Burkholderiales bacterium | reverse complement strand
GGTCGCCAGGACGACAAACGCGGCAAGATATGGACGCGGGTGATCCGCGAAATCATGGTGGCGGCGCGTCTGGGCGGCGGTGATCTGGCAACCAATCCGCGCCTGCGTCTGGCGGTTGAAAAAGCCAAAGCGGCCAATCTGGCAGCCGAAACCGTCAAGCGCAACATCGACAAGGCCACCGGCAACCTCGAAGGCGCGCATTACGAGGAAGTGCGCTACGAAGGCTACGGCATAGGCGGCGCGGCGATTTTGGTCGATTGCATGACCGACAACAAGGTGCGCACCGTCGCCGAAGTGCGCCATGCGTTTTCCAAGCACGGCGGCAACATGGGCACCGAAGGCTCGGTGGTGTTTCAGTTCAAACACTGCGGGCAGATGATTTTTGCGCCCGGCACCAGCGAAGACAAGGTGATGGAAGTGGCGCTCGAAGCCGGTGCCGACGACGTGATTACCCACGATGACGGCGCCATTGAAGTGCTCACGCCCTACACCGAACTCGAAGCCGTCAAGAACGCGCTGGAGGCCGCTGGCCTGACGCCCGAGCTGGCCGAAGTCACCATGCGCGCCGACAACACGATTGAGCTGTCCGGCGAAGATGCCGCGAAGATGCAACGGCTGCTGGATATTCTGGAAGATCTCGACGATACGCAAGAGGTGTATCACAACGCTTCCCTGTCTGAATAAAACACCTTGAAAGAAGAAGTATGAAAGTTTTAGTGGTGGGCGGCGGTGGCCGTGAACACGCATTGGCCTGGAAACTGGCCCAGTCGCTGAAGGTGCAGGCGGTCTATGTCGCGCCCGGCAACGGCGGCACCGTGCTGGACTCGCGGCTGGAAAACATCGCCATCACCGACGTGAAGGCGCTGCGCGAGTGGGCGGTTGAACAGAAGATTGCGCTGACCGTCGTCGGGCCGGAGCAGCCGCTGGCCGCTGGCATCGTCGATGAATTCCGTAACCACGGCCTGCGCGTGTTCGGCCCGACCAAGGCCGCCGCGCAGCTGGAAAGCTCCAAGGCTTTTTCCAAAGCCTTCATGAAGCGCCACCACATTCCGACGGCGGAATACGAAACTTTTACCGACGCAGCGGCAGCGCACGCCTACATCGACGAAAAAGGCGCGCCGATTGTCGTCAAGGCCGACGGTCTGGCCGCCGGTAAAGGCGTGGTCGTGGCGATGACGCTGGCCGAGGCGCACGAAGCCATCGACTTCATGCTGGTGGACAACACGTTGGGCGTGACGCACAACGAAGGCGGCGCCCGTGTCGTCATCGAGGAATTTTTGCAGGGCGAGGAAGCCAGCTTCATCGTGATGTGCGACGGCAAAAATGTCGTGGCCCTGGCCACCAGCCAGGATCACAAACGCCTGCTTGATGGCGACCAAGGCCCGAACACCGGCGGCATGGGCGCGTATTCGCCCGCGCCCGTGGTCACGCCCGAGGTGCATGCGCGGGCCATGCGCGAAATCATCCTGCCGACGATCAAGGGCATGGAAAAAGACGGCATTCCGTTCACCGGTTTTCTGTACGCCGGGCTGATGATTGACGCGCACGGCAAGCCGAAAACACTGGAGTTCAACTGCCGCATGGGCGACCCGGAAACCCAACCCATCATGATGCGGCTGAAAACCGATCTGTTTGACGTGATGATGGCCGCCACCTCCGGCGCGCTGGATCAGGTTGAACTGGACTGGGACCGCCGTCCGGCGCTGGGCATCGTGATGGCCGCGCACGGCTATCCGCTGCAGCCGCGCAAGGGTGACGCGATTCACGGCCTGCCGCATGCGGCTGAAGACGTGGTGGTGTTCCATGCCGGAACCCAGCACCAGGACGGCGCGACGGTGACTTCCGGCGGGCGCGTGTTGTGCGTCACGGCGCTGGGCGACACAGTGAAGCAAGCTCAGCACCGGGCGTATGAAGTCGCGCACGCCATCGGCTTTGACGGCGCGCAGTACCGCCACGACATTGGCTACCGGGCCATCAAGTCCTGATGAGCGACATGAACAGCCTCGATATTGGCGACGTGCGCGGCTTTCTGCTCGGGCTGCAGGCGCGCATCATGGACGCCGTGGCCGCGCTGGACGGCGGCACCGTCGTCACCGACCCGTGGGAAAAAGAGCCGGGCGAGCGCCTGCAGGGCAACGGCATCACGAAAATTCTGGAGCAGGGCCAGCTGTTTGAGCGCGCTGGCTGCGGTTTTTCGCATGTGCGCGGGCCGCAGTTGCCACCCTCGGCAACGCAGCACCGGCCCGAGCTGGCGGGCGCGCCGTTTGAGGCGATGGGCGTATCGCTGGTGTTTCACCCGCGCAATCCGTATGTGCCGACGGTGCATATGAATGTGCGCATGCTGGCGGCCACGCCCGTGGGCGGCGGCGAGCCGGTTTGCTGGTTCGGCGGCGGCATGGATTTGACGCCTTTCTACGGCTTTGAAGAAGATGCGGTGCATTTTCACCAGACCTGCAAGGACGCTCTAGCGCCGTTCGGCGAGGATAAATATCCGCGCTTCAAGCAGTGGTGCGACGAGTATTTTTATTTGAAGCACCGCCAGGAGCAGCGCGGCGTCGGCGGCGTGTTTTTCGACGATTTCCAGGAGCTGGGGCTGAGCCAGAGTTTTGCCATGATGCAAAGCGTCGGCGACGCCTTTTTAAAAGCCTATCTGCCCATCGTCGAGCGGCGTCAGAACACGCCTTACGGCGAGCGTGAGCGCGAGTTTCAGCTCTACCGGCGCGGGCGCTATGTGGAATTTAATCTGGTCTGGGACCGGGGCACGCATTTTGGCCTGCAGTCGGGCGGGCGCACCGAGTCGATTTTGCTGTCGATGCCGCCGCTGGCGAGCTGGTCTTACCAGCGCGGCGTCGAAGCCGGATCACCCGAAGAGCGCCTTTACAAAGCGTTTCTGCTCAGGCGAGACTGGGTTTGAGCGTTGAATCGACGCACCAGTCCAGATGCATCGGCATGTTTGGCGGCGCGTTTGACCCGCCGCACCTAGGCCATGTCGCCCTGGCCGAGGCTGCGCTGGCGCAGTTTGCGCTGGACGCGCTCCATATCATTCCAACCGGACAGGCTTGGCACAAAACAAGAGACCTGAGTCCGCCCGAGCATCGTCTGGCCATGACCCGGCTGGCTTTTGACAATGTGCCCGGCGTGATAGTCGATGAGCGCGAGGTGCTGCGCGCTGGCCCCACTTTTACGTTTGATACGCTGCAGGCGCTGCAGCGCGAAAATCCGTGCGCCGAGCTTTACCTTTTTATCGGCGCGGACCAGTTTGCTGCCTTCAGCCAATGGCATCGGTGGCGCGAGATTCTCGAACTTGCTATAATTTGTATAGCTGATCGTGCGCAATCGGCGCTGGCTCCCTCGCAATGGGAGGCTTACGCGCCGTATCATCACCGCTTTTTCACGCTCAAACTGTCCTCGATCTTCATCAGTTCCACCCAAGTGCGTCAACTGATGGCTTCGGAAGTGGCTACCGCCCAAACTGCTGCCCCGCTGGTCCCCGAGCCGGTTGCGCGTTATATTTCGGTTCACCAGCTGTACCGGCCCCGTTAATTTTTACCCTATTGAAGCAAAGCACTGCATGACCACCACCACCGTCAAAACCCCCGGCCTCGAAGGCAAGAAGGATGTCCAGAAACTGCAGCGCGCCATCATCGACGGGCTGGAAGATGTGAAGGCGCAGGACATCGTGGTGTTTGACACGGAACACATCACCTCGCTGTTCGAGCGCGTGATCGTCGCCTCCGGCACGTCCAACCGCCAGACCAAGGCGCTGGCCGCCAGCGTGCGCGATGCGGTGCGCGACGCCGGTTTTTCCAAGCCACGCATCGAAGGCGAAGAAAACGGCGAGTGGATCATTGTCGATTGCGGTGCCGCCGTGGCGCACATCATGCAGCCGACGATTCGCCAGTATTACAACCTGGAAGAGCTGTGGGGCGACAAGCCCATCAAGCTCAAACTGGGCGCGCCCGCACCGCTGGCCAAAGCGTCCAAACCCGAGCCCGTTGCTGAAGTCAAGCCGGTCAAATCCCGCGCTGGTGCCAAGGCCAAGCCTGCCGCCAAATCCACCCGCGTCGCAAAACCCGTCGATGCTGACGCCGCCGAAGCCAAACCGGCCAAGAAAATCGTCCGCACCGACGACGGCACTTACGTGGGCCGCGTGGGCAAAACCAACGACTGGACCGCCAAACGCAACGCCACCGAGCCCGCCGCAGAGCCAGCACCGGCCAAATCCGTGCGCGCCAGAGCCGCTTCCAAAACGGCGGTCAAGACGGTGGCCGAAGCCGCCACCAAGCCGACCGCCGCAAAAAGAGCGCCCGCCAAACGGACTAGCGCAGCAACCGCAGCCGAGCCAGTAGCCGCCAAACCTGTGGCCGCGAAAAAACCGCCCGCCAAAAAAGCCGCTGTCAAAACGCCAGTCTTGGTAATTCCCGACACGAAAAAAGTCGCCGCCCGCAAAACGGCAGTGAAGACAGCCGTTAAAGCCGCAGCCAAAAAGGTCGCCG
>CAIYKK010000241.1 GCA_903926695.1 uncultured Burkholderiales bacterium | reverse complement strand
CAAATGATTCGCCAGCGCATGCGCTCCCTGGATTACCAGCAGTTTTATGCCGAATGGAAGGCTGCCTTTGAGGCCGACCCAAGCGCCGATAAGTGGCAGCAAAAACTTTATCCCGATCCGAGTCTGGTGCAGTTGCGGGTTTACGCCACGCAGTCCACGCACAAAACCCTGACCGCGTTTCGCCAAGCCTCCATGATTCATGTGGCGGACGCGTGCTTTCACCAAGCGCGGTTTCTGGAAGCGTTTCGGATTCACACCTCCACCTCGCCGAACTACCAGATCATTGCCTCGCTGGACATTGGCCGCAGGCAGGCCGCGCTGGAAGGGTTTCACCGCGTGCGTGAAGCCATTTTGCTGGCCATGCAATTGCGCCAGCGCATTCGAGACTCCGTGCTGCTCCAGCCCTGCTTTGAGGTGCTGGGCGATGAGGAATTGATTCCCGCCGATTACCGTGCTGGCACCACTGTGGCACCGCAGTCGGGGCTGGCGACTTTGCGCGCCACCTGGGGCCAGTCCGACTTTGTCATCGACCCGACGCGTGTCACGCTCAACGTCAGCAAAGCCGGGATTGACGGCAGCAGCTTTCGGCAGCTGTTGATGACGCGCTATGACATTCAGGTCAACAAGACTTCCCGGCATACGGTGCTGTTTTTAATCAACATCGGCGCCACCCAGGCGACGATTGACTACCTGATGCAGGTGCTGACCGAGATGGCGACCAGGTTTGAGTTTGAGCGCCGCAACCGCATGGCACCGCACCTGCTCGCGCCGACGGTTGCGCTGCCTGAAAAGAGAATTTTTCACCCCCGGTTTTTGCCTTTTGAAGCCGCCGATTACCACGCCAGCGACATCCGCCGCGCCTACTTTGAGGGCAACGATGACGCCCATGTGGCGCATGTTGCCCTGTCGCTGGAGACGGTTCAGCAAGTGCAGGCGGGCAGGGTTTGGGTGTCGGCGAGTTTTGTCACGCCTTACCCGCCGGGTTTTCCGGTGCTGGTGCCGGGGCAAATCATCACGTTTGAAATTTTGTGCTTTTTCCAGCACATCAAGGTCAAGGAAATCCACGGCTTCAATTTTGAGCTGGGTTTCAAGGTGTTCAGCGACACGTTTTTGAAGCACGTAGAAAAATGAAAATCCAAAAAAAACTCTCCTCTCTCGCCGACATCAAACATCACTTTGCCACCACCGAGACGCCGTATTTTTTCATCAGCCCCAGCAACTTCAACATGATGGGCATGCACGAATGGGTGCGCGGCTGGCACAACATCAATTTGCTCGATTGTTTTGACGACCGCCACCCGCATGTGCAGGTGGTCAAGGATGACTGCTCGCGGCTGTTTCAAAGCGTTGAAGACATCAACGATTACCTGCTCAGCAGCGAGGCCGTGCGCCGCGTCATCAAGCAAAAGCAGGACGCCAGCGAGCTTCAGGGCCAGGCCTTGTTTTTGTTCTTTGACGCGCATCTGGAGGCGGTTTGCCAGTCGCTGGATCTGGCCATTGCCCTGCCGAAAAACAGCCTGGTGCGCGAGGTGGACAGCAAGATGGTCACCACCGAAATCGGCAATCAGGCGGGCGTGCATAGTGTGCCCAACGTGATGCTCAAAGTGTCGTCCTATGCTGACTTGCAGCAGGCGGCCAGCGCGGCCAACCTGGGTTCGCGCTGGGTGGTGCAAACCGCTTATGGCGACTCGGGAAAAACCACTTTCTTCATCACCAACGAGGCGGAATACCAAGCGGTAGCCCACAAAATCGAAGCCGAAGAGCGGGTCAAAGTGATGCGCTGGATCAACTGCACCGGCTCGGCCATTGAGGCCTGCGCCACGCGCTGGGGCACGTTTGTCGGGCCTTTGCTGAGCGAGCTGATTGGTGCGAGCGAACTCACGCCCTATCCAGCGGGCTGGTGTGGCAACGAGCTGTATGACACCGCGTTCTCGGCGGAGATTCGCCAGCAGGTGCAGCGCAAAACCCAGGCGATGGGCGACGCCTTGTACCAGCGCGGTTACCGGGGCGCGTTTGAGCTCGATTATCTGATTGACCAGGACACCGGCGAAGTCTATTTGGGCGAGCTCAACGCCCGCATGACGGGCATCAGTGCGATGACGAATATGTCCGATTTCAGCACCGCGCATGTGCCGCTGTTTTTATTCCATTTGCTCGAATATGACGAGGGCGTTGACCTCACGCTCGATGCCGATGACTTCAATCAGCGCCAGCTGTTGCTGGGCGCGGCGGGCACGGCGGCGCATGTGATTTTGAAATACACCGCTGCGGCGTTGAATGTCATCACACAAGCGCCGGTGTCCGGTGTGTATGCCAAGGGCAGTGATGGTCGGCTGACGCTTCAACAAGCGGGCTATTCCCGCCGCGATGCACTGGCGGACGATGAGGCTTATGTGCTGCGCATTCAGCAAGCGGGCGAGTACGCCTACAAGGGTGGTGATCTGGCCATCATGTTTATCAATCAGGTCATTCGCAACGCGCAAGGCCAGTTGAGTCCGACGGGCCAGCAATGGGTGAGCGCGCTGCAGCAGTGCTTTGCGTATCGCCCGCTTGACGCGCAGGAGCGTTCCCTGATCGAACAGGTACACAACCCGGCCAACGTCAAGAGCGGGCGGACCCAGTGAGGTTTTATTCCAAAAAACGCTTTCAGGCGACGGAAGAAGCCACGCCTGGCGACAAGTGGCTGGCGCATTACCATGCAGCTGCGCCCGGCTACCGGCGCTGGTTTGCCAGCGAAGGCGAGCTTAAACGCCCCAGTTTGCTGGAATGCCGCGCGGCCTTGCAAACTTACATGCCTGAGTTTGTGCCGCTGTGGGAACGGTTGGTCGATCTCACGCAGGCCGATGACATTGGGGCACGGCTGCTGAGTTTTTACTGCCCAGCCCCGTCGATGTCGGGCTGCTCGCAGGCGGTGTGGACGCGCTACACGCCCACGCTGGTGCGGAACTACGATTTTTCGCCAGAACTGTGCGAGGGCCGCATTCTGAAAACTCGCTGGCACAACACCGGGGTGATTGCGTCCACCGATTGTTTGTGGGGCGTGCTCGACGGTATGAACGAGCATGGCCTGTGCGTATCGCTGGCCTTTGGCGGCAAAGAGACGGTGACCGAAGGCTTTGGCATTGCCATCATCCTGCGCTACGTGCTGGAGTTCTGCGCCACGGTAGATGAGGCCGTCAAGGTGCTGTGCCGAATTCCGGCTCACATGGCTTACAACATCACCTTGCTGGATGCTTATGGCCAGGTGCGCACGGTGGAGCTGGCCCCGTTTTCCAGCCCCAACGTCACCTACAAACCGCTGGCGGTGAACCACCAGGGAAATTTTGAGTTGAGCAACTACGCCCTGTTCTCCAACTCTTGCGAGCGTCAGCAATTCATCTTTGGCAAGTTGTACGACCCTTTGAGCAGCGTCGAGTCGTTTACCCACGCCTTTGAATACAGCCCCTTGTTTTCTTCCAACTACGCCCAGGGGTTTGGCACGTTGTACACCGCCATCTACAACCCCCAACTGCGCGCCACCGAATACCGCTGGCGCAACGGCGTGCGCATGTACCAATCGTTTGCCTTTTTTGAAGAGCACGACGTGTGGGTGGATTTCTCGTGATTCAGCCGTTTCATTTTTTTATGGAAAGACTGCCGTCATGTGGTTGATGTTTCGCCGTCATAGCTTGCGCCTGCTTGAAGAAACGGCCACCGGCTACGCCTGGATTGCCTTGGTGCCATCTTGGAAAGCGGGCGTGTTGCTGGCGCTGCTGACTTTCGTCGCCCCCGGCATTGGCGCGGTCGGGCTGGTGGGCGCGGTGTGCGCCTGGTACGCCGCGCAAGTGGCGGGTGCCGATGCTGGCGAGCGCCCGGTCTGCGTCTTCAATGGTTTGTTAAGCGGGCTTTTTGTGGCCCATGTCTGGGCCGCTGGGGTCAGCGTGCTGGCGCTGGCGGTGTTGGGCGGCGTGTTCGCGGGCTGGCTGACGGTGGTGCTGGGGCGGCTGGCTTGGTCGCTGGTGCGTCTGCCGGTCTTGAGTTTGCCTTTTGCGCTCGTGGCCATGCTCACGACGGCGGCGGGCGGCAGTTTGTCCACGCTGCATGTCAATGCGTACACGGCACCGCCCAGCGTTCTGGGTGATTGGGTTGATCCGTTTTTGGCCGCTTTTGGCAACCTCTATTTCATGCCCAGTCCGTGGATCGGTCTTTGTGTGGTGCTGGTGATGGTGGCGTTTTCGCGCTACTACCTGCTGCTGGCTTTGGCGGGCTACGGCGCGGCGCTGTCCTGGCTCACGCTGCTGGGCGCAGCGCCCGAGCATTTGGCGAGCACGGCGTGGGACAGCAATGCTATTTTGGCCGCGCTGCTGGTCGGCGGCTTGTTTGCCAGACCTTCGTGGATCACGGCGAGTCTGGCGGTGCTGGCCGCTGTGCTGGCGGCGTGGCTGGCGCTGGCGCTGGGGCGTATTTTGGACGCAGCCCATTTGCTGGCGTTTTCGGTGCCGTTTGTGTTGGCGGCTTGGTTGGTGTTGTATGCCGCCGTGCGCAACACGCACATGGCGAGCCAGTTCAATTTACAAATGCCTGATTTCCCGGAGCACTCCCATGAACGGGCGCAAATCAGCCGCGCGCGGGTCGGCAATCCCGGCAGCGTGCCGCTGGCGCTGCCTTTTGTTGGTGTCTGGACGGTGTCACAAGGCTTTTCTGGCCCGCATACGCACCGTGGGCCGTGGCGTCATGCGCTGGATTTCATTGTGATGAACGACGGCAAGAGCTTTGCGAATCAAGGCAATCGGCTGGAAGATTTTTATGCCTACAACCAGCCCGTGTTGTCGCCCGCCTACGGCCAGGTCTGGCGCGTGGTGAATGACGTGGCCGACAACCTGCCGGGCAGCGTCAACGTCACGGCCAACTGGGGCAACTATGTGCTGATTCGCCTGTATGACGGCAAATT
>CAIYKK010000240.1 GCA_903926695.1 uncultured Burkholderiales bacterium | reverse complement strand
CAGTCCTGAGCTACACGCCCACCGGCCAGTGCTGCCCGCGCTTCACTTTTGACCAGACCCTGCGCCCCGGCGAGTCCATCGCGCTGGGCGGCACCGACTGGCAGATTCACGCCGCGCCCGGCCACGACCCGCACGCCGTGATTTTTTTCGAGCCGACCAGCCGCACCCTGATCTCGGGTGATGCGCTGTGGGAAAACGGCTTCGGTGTGGTGTTCCCCGAACTCGACGGCGCGGACGCTTTTGACCAAGTCGCCGCCACGCTGGACCTGATCGAATCGCTGGCACCCGCCACCGTCATCCCCGGCCACGGACGGGTGTTTGCCTATACGCCAGAGATTTTGAGTAAAGCGCGCCAGCGGCTCGATGGCTTTGTCAGCGATCCGCTCCGGCATGCGCGCCACGCCGTCAAGGTGCTGCTTAAATTCACGCTGCTCGAAGTGCAACGCCAGTCGCTGCCAGCCTTCACCCAGTGGGCCGTGGCCACGCCTTATTTCAGCCAGATTCAGCAGCGGTTTTTTCAGGAGACGCCGCTGGCGCTCTGGGTTGAACAGCTGTGCGCCGAACTCGTCAGCGCCAACGCCGCCCAGCGCGACGGGGCGGACATCGTCAACGCTTGAAGCGCACCGCAGGAGTTTTTAAATGCCGTGGATGCTTCTTTTTATCGCCGGTCTGTGCGAAGTCGCCTGGGCCATCGGCCTGAAATACACCGAAGGTTTTACGCGCCTGTGGCCCAGCGTCGCCACGCTCGCGGCGATGGCGCTGAGCGTTGTGCTGTTGGGCCTGGCGATGCGCTCGCTGCCCGTGGGCACGGCTTATGCCGTATGGACCGGCATCGGCGCGGTGGGCATGGTGATTTTGGGCATCGTGCTGTTTGACGAACCAGCCAGCGCCGCACGTCTGGCCTGCGTCGGGCTGATCGTGGCCGGCATTTTTGGCTTGAAACTCACGAGCGCGGCGTAGCGGAGAAACGGGGCAATTGCCCGAGTTGGCGCCAGCGTGCGCCTCCCTGAGCGAGGTCAACGTGACTTCTCCCGACGCCTGTAAAGTCGGCGCACTGGCTGCGTCCAGTCATATGATGGCCCGTACTTCTGTCCGAACCAACGGCACAACACCAACCCCGTGAGAAAAAATGTCAACTCTGACCCTTCTGCAACCCAATGCAAACGCACCGCTTTCAAACTACTATGCTGATTATTTAGTTGATAAATCCACCACTGGCTGGTATGTGACGGACAGCAATACCGGCGACGTTTTTGGCTCCCTCGCAGGCACTGGCATCAATTACGATATTTATTCTGGCTCCCCCACTCTTGGAATCATCACAACAGCTACCAGCATTGACCCTGATGGAATTTCAAAATGGACTGTGTCCGGGCTGAGCATTGCTGCAAATTCAGTTTATAACATCACAACCATGTTGCAAACCGGCAATGCATTTAGCTCTTACATGATAAATACGCTGTTCAACGGCAACGACACCATCAATGGCAGCGCAGGCGACGATGTTATTTACTATACGGCAGGCAGCGACAAAATAGATGGCGGCGGCGGCAATGACTGGATGGATTTTTCCAACAAGTTTTATACCAACAACAATCCCGTCAACGTTGACTTGAGCACTGGCAAATACATCATCTCGCTCAATTCAAACGCCGTGGTCAGCAGTATCATCCATGTTGAAAATATCATCGGCTCTAATTACAGCGATGCCATCACCGGCGATGCCGGAAACAATATTTTTATCGGTGGCAAAGGCAGTGACGCCATCAATGGCGGCGGGGGAATCGACACGGCCAGCTATGTAACATCGACGGGCGTCACCGTCAATCTCAATCTCGGAACGGCCATTGAAAAATATGACTCCTCCACCTCCACAGACACCCTGACCAGCATCGAAAATATCGTCGGATCGTCTTTTGCCGACGCGATTACCGGCAACAGCCTGAACAATGTTTTCACCGGCGGCGCGGGCAATGACACGCTCGATGGCGGCGCAGGCGTTGACACGGCCAGCTATTTAACTGCGTACCAAGGCGTCAAGGTGAATCTGGCCACGGGCAGCGCCACCGGCCACGGCACCGACACCCTGCTGAATATCGAAAATGTGATCGGCTCCAGCTACGCCGACACCCTCACCGGCAATGGCGGCGCGAACAGCCTGTTCGGTGGCGCGGGCAACGATATTCTGATTGGCGGCGCGGGTAACGACGTTCTGAATGGCGGTGCAGGAACCGACTGGGCTTATTACAACACCGCTGTTTCAGCCGTTTCGGCCAGCCTGGCCACAACCGCCGTTCAAATCACAGGCGGCGCTGGCAGCGACAGCCTCATTGATATTGAAAACCTGCTCGGCAGCCAATACAACGACACCCTGACCGGCAACGCTGTAGCCAATATCCTGAATGGCGGCGCGGGCAATGACATGCTGAACGGCGGCGCAGGCAACGACACGCTCATTGGCGGCGCTGGCAAAGACGCGCTCACAGGCGGCGTGGGCGCTGACGTTTTCAGCTTCGGCGCCACGACGGAATCGACCAGCGGACAAAACCACGATGTGATTACCGATTTTGTGCGCGGCACCGACAAGATTGACCTCTCAGCCATCGACGCGAATGTGTTCACGGAAGGTAACCAGGCTTTCACGCTGATCAGCAGCGGGGCAGCATTTTCAGCCGCTGGCCAGGTCAAATTTTTGTTGGGCGTGCTGCAGGGCGACATCACCAACGACCAGACGGCGGATTTTGAAATCGCGCTGACGGGCGTCACGGCCTTGTCTGCGGCTGATTTCATCCTCTAAAACCAGCCAGCATCTCCGGCCAGGCCGCGCCACTTCCACCCTGGTCTTTCCAGCGGGACGGATTTCCTCCCGCCCGCGCCGGACGCGCCTGCGCTGGCCTCCGCGCCCGCCAAGCCCCAGCGCAACGCCACGATGTTTGATCTGGCGCAATAAAAGTCAAATCCCTTGGTTCGATCCGGTCGCGCCGGGCTACTATTCGGGCGCGGAAATTGATGCAAATGAAATGTATCATTTCTGGAGATCAATGCCTGCGCTCGCAAAGCGCCCCCTGAGAACCCTTATTCCCAAAGAGACCGCCCATGTTTTGCTACCAATGTGAACAAACCGACCGCAGCAACGAGCAGCCCGGCTGCTCTACCGCCAAAGGCAACTGCGGCAAGGACGCCACCACCGCAGATCTGCAGGATTTACTGGTCCACGCCATCCAAGGCATTGCGCAATACAGCCGCCGCGCCCGCAGCTTGGGCGCGCCGAACAACAAAGCGGGCGCATTCATCCTCTACGGCATGTTCACGACGCTGACGAATGTCAACTTCAACGCCGCCCGTTTTGTCACGCTGCTGAAAGAAGCCGCCAGCGTGCGCGATCAGGCCAAAGCCGCCTACGAAGCCGCCGCCCTCGCCCGCAACGAAACACCTGAAGCGCT
>CAIYKK010000239.1 GCA_903926695.1 uncultured Burkholderiales bacterium | reverse complement strand
GTCAGCATGAAACCCAGCCCCAGCCCCAGCGTGAGCAGGCCCAGCACCAGATTGACCGTGTGCTGGCCCGCAAACGACACCGGCGCGCCCTGAAACAGGCGGAATTTATATTTGCCCGACAGCTTGCCAAACGCAATCACCGAGCCGCTGAAGGTGATCGCGCCAATCGCCGCGCCGAGGACCAACTCCAGCCGGTTGCCCGCCGGAATCGGCTCGCCCCTGGCGGCGATATTGAACGCATACGGCTCGGCCACCGCCGCCACGGCAATAAACACCGCCGCCAGACCGATCATGCTGTGCATGAAGGCCACCAGCTCGGGCATTTTGGTCATCTCGACGCGCCTGGCCATGAACGTGCCCGCCGCGCCGCCCACAACCAGCGCGCCCAGCACATAAGCCATGCCGCCCGCCGCGCCGCCAGCGGTTTCGACGATCAGCGCGCCCGTGGTCAGCACGGCAATCGTCATGCCGGCCATGCCGAACAGGTTGCCGCGCAGCGAAGTCGTCGGGTGTGACAGGCCTTTGAGCGCCTGAATAAAAAAGACGGAAGCCACTAAATACAGCAGCGTGACGATGTTCATGCTCATTTGGCGGCTCCTGGGTGGGTGGCGGAATTGATCTGAAGTGAAGCGGCTGGCGCTTTCTTTTCTTTCTTGCGGAACATCTCCAGCATCCGGCGCGTGACCAGAAAGCCGCCGAAGACGTTGACCGCCGCCAGCGCCACGGCCAGCACGCCCATCGTTTTGCCCAGCGGCGTTTCAGTCAGCGCGGCGGCCAGCATGGCCCCGACGATGACGATGGCGGAAATCGCGTTGGTCACGGCCATCAAAGGCGTGTGCAGCGCGGGCGTGACGGTCCAGACAACGTGGTAACCCACGTAGATGGCCAGCACAAAAATAATCAGATTGATGATGGTCGGAGAAACGGCATCCATGATTTTCTTTCTCGGTAAGGGGTTTGAAGCGGGGCGCTCAAGGCGCAAATAAAGGCACAAATCAAGGCGTTAACTGCAGCCAAAGGCGGCCGACTGCGAATACGGCTGACGACAGCCGGGCGAAAGCTGAACCGGCGGGGCACGATGCCTGACCCAGCCGAAAGCGGCTTATTTGCGTTTGACTTCGCCGCCCTGCGTCATCAGGCAGGCGGTCACGATGTCGTCTTCGGGGTCGATCTTCAGCGCACCCTCTTTGGTGATGATGAGCTTGAGAAAGTCGAGCAGGTTGCGCGCATACAGCGCGCTGGCGTCCGCCGCCACGAGCGCCGGGACGTTGGTCGCGCCAATCAGCGTCACGCCGTGTTTGACGACGGTTTGGCCCGGCTCGGTCAGCGGGCAGTTGCCGCCGTGCGACGCGGCCAGATCGACGATCACGCTGCCCGGCTTCATCGCCTTGACCATTTCTTCGGTCACCAGCACCGGCGCGGCGCGGCCCGGAATCAGGGCGGTGGTGATCACCACATCGGCCAACGCCACGCGCTTGGCGACTTCGACTTTTTGCCGCGCCATCCAGCTCGCGGGCATGGGTTTGGCGTAACCGCCGACGCCGATGGCGGCTTCGCGCTCCTCGTCAGTTTCGTAGGCCACGTCGATGAATTTCGCGCCCAGCGATTCGACCTGCTCTTTGACGGCGGGGCGCACGTCGCTCGCTTCAATCACCGCGCCCATGCGCCGCGCCGTGGCAATCGCCTGAAGGCCCGCCACGCCAACGCCCAGAATCACCACGCGCGCGGCCTTGACGGTGCCGGCGGCGGTCATCAGCATCGGGAAAAAGCGCTGGTAGCTGTCGGCGGCCATCATCACCGCCTTGTAACCGGCGATGTTGGCCTGCGACGACAGCACGTCCATGCTCTGGGCGCGGCTGGTGCGCGGCGCGGCTTCCAGCGCAAACGCCGTCAATCCGGCGGCAGCCAGCCGTTGCAAACCGGCGGCGTCAAACGGATTCAGCATGCCGACGATGACGCCGCCCGCTTTGGCGTGCGCCATTTCGCTGTCAAGCGGGCAGCGCACCTTGAGCACGATGTCGGCGGCGTAAGCGCCCGCCGCGTCGGTAATTTCAGCGCCCACGGCACGGTAGGCATCGTCGGGCACACTGGCGGCCACGCCCGCGCCGGATTCGATGCGGACGGTGTGGCCTTGCGCCTTGAGCTTTTTGGCCGTCTCCGGCGTGACGGCGACGCGTGTCTCGCCGTCCGTGATTTCGGCGGGTATCCCAATGAGCATGGGTATCTCCTCAGTGCTTTCGTTTTTCTTG
>CAIYKK010000238.1 GCA_903926695.1 uncultured Burkholderiales bacterium | reverse complement strand
TCGGCGGCGCGCAGAATCGGCTCGATATCGACCCCCGTGACCTGGATCGACACCACCGGGTTCTGGTCGTCGGTGACCTTGATCTCGCCGATCTGCGACGACCAGTCCCGGCATTTGCGCAGCACGTCCTGCGCTTCGCGCCCGGGAATGGGCGACTTGAAGGTGCCGTGGTTCAGCGCCGCCAGCCGCAAGCCGGTCAGCGCCTTGAGCGACTCCACCTCCGGCACCAGCGCCGCCAGCAGCAGCGTCTTGAGCAGCCGCGCATCGTTGCGCAGGTTTCTGGCGGCCGTCGGGTCGGCCTGGCCGAGCTTGATGGCTTCTTCCGTGACGTTGTGCTGGGCTTCGAGCATGGGCAGCAGCCGCTGGCTGTACAGGCGCTTGGCGTTGTCAAAATGCAGCCGCATGCCTTCGGAAAAAGGCTCGTCGCCTTCGCTGATGGCGTCGTACAGGTCGCCCACCGGGATCAACTGGCCCAGCTGCAAATCGGCGCGCCGGTCCACCAGCAGCTGCATCATCAGCTTCAGGGCTGTGCGCTCGCGCTGCAGCGCCGCCGACACGGCAATCAGCGTTTGAACCAGCGCTGGCGTGAAGGGATAAACCTTCTGGAACATCTCCCGATCCGCCGAGGTGGTCAGCAGCGTGTCCAGCACCTCGCGGCGCACCGCCAGAATTTTCTCAAACTCGGCTTTTAAAATCTGGCGCGCCGCCTCATCGACCGGGCGCAGCACCCGCTTTTCGGCAATGGCGGGCAGGTTGCGGTCTTCCAGCGTGATGCGGTGAAAACGCGCTTCCCAGTGGCGCAGCACATCGCTGAACTGCGACTGCACCGAACCGGCCAGGTTTTCGCCCACCAAGTCGCGCAAATCGCGCTGCCGCGCCACAAAGCTGACCAGCGGAATCGGCCTGTCGGCATTCGTCGCTTCGACCAGCTTGACCAGCTTGGTGCCTTCGCGGCTGACAAAACCGACATCGGCGGCGTGGCTGGCCAGCCACAGCACCAGCTCATCGAGAAACAAAATGACCGCGTCGTAACCCAGCGCCTGCGCATGGCGGGTCATGATGCTCAGGCCATCGTCGAGCTAGACACACGACTCGCCGCCCCCGGCCAGCGTGCGGTAGGCGGAAAAAAACGGGGTGATCAGGTCGCCCACCAGGCGCGAGCGCTCCTCGCCGTTGGGCGCTTCCAGCGTGGCGGCTTCAAAGCTGGTCGCATCCCAGCCGCTGTCGATGTCGCCCCAGCCGCTGCTCTCGCCTTGGCCGCCTGCCGCGCCCGGCGCTTCATTGAGCTTGGCAAAAAAAGCCGCATCGCCGATTTGCCCGCGCATGCGCTGCGCGTCGCCAAACAGGCCTTCGGCCAGATAAAAGCCGGGAATCGGCGCTGCCGGGTGCAGCTTGCGCACAAACTCCGCGTACTGCCCGAGGATGGCGCTTTCCATGTCCTTGGCGCCAATCATGTGGTAGGGCACGAGCAGGAACTTTTTGCCATGCGTCCAGCCATTTTTGGCGACCACACCCGCCAGCTCGGGAATCGAGCGCGCCTGCGTGTTGCCCGCCAGCAAAAGATTCAGCACGGCCATGAAGTGGCTTTTGCCCGAACCAAAACTGCCGTGCAGGTAAGCCGCCTTGCTGCCGCTGGACGACACCGACTGCTTGATAAAACCCAGCGCATTGTCAAAGGCATCGACCAACTGCGGCGTCACCACATAGTCGCGCAGCGTGGCTTCGGCGTGGGTCACGCCTTCGGACAGCTTGAGCACAAAGTCGCCCTGATGCACGCGCTCGGGAATGTTGATCAGGTCTTTTAGCAAGGTCATGGTTTTTTATTTCTCGGGGTCACTGTTGGGTGAGGGTCGAATCAATCGGGTTTTGCGGCAGGCCGTCGGCCAGCCGTGTGACCGTGCCCACGACGCCCGCGCCGCTTTGCTTGCGCAGGTCCAGCAGCGAATAGTCGGTATTTTTCTGGCGGGCGAGCTGCTCCAGGCGCTTGAGCAAAAAATAGCTGTGCGTCGTCAGGTACACCTGAATGCCCGACTGGGCAAACTCGTGCAGCATCTCGGCAAACAGCACAATCGCTTTCGGGTGCAGGTTCACCTCCGGCTCATCGACAAACAGCATGCTGCCGCCCGCTGGCGTGAGGCGGCGGTTGCGCATCAGGCGCGACAAAATGCCGATTTTTTTAATGCCTTCGGCGGTCTGGTGCATGTTGAACACCTCCTTGCCCCGGCGAAAAACAATGCTGCCGTCTTTTTCCATCTCCACTTCGCCGCCGCCGGTCACGTCTTCGAGGTGTTTAAACATCTTTTTGATGTTTTCCTGCAGCTTTTCGGCGGTGGTGGGCTGGCGGTAGTCCTGCACGAGGTCGTAATAGGTGTCGTCAAACGAGGCGATTTCCACGGTTTCGCGGGTGGCGATGATGGCGTCAAAAATCGACAAAATCTCTTTGGGCGGCAAAAACGTCGCCTTGTGGCTCTTGAGTTCGGACAGGCCGTTGGATTGCAGTTCAACGATTTTGCTGACCGTGTCTTTGCCAAAGCCGAATTTCAAATGGCCGTCGGTATTCCAGCCCAGCTCGACGCTCAGGCGGTTGCCGGTGCCGCGCGACACCAGCCGCCCCAGCTCCAGCTTGGGCGGCAAAAACGTCCAGCGCAGCTTTTGCGCCAGCAGCTCGGGCAGCTCTTTCGGCTCGGGTCCGGCCTGTTTGCGGGAATAGTCTTCGATGGCGCGGCCCATCGCGTAGAGCAGCTTGAGCAGGTGCGTTTTGCCGGTGTCGTTTTCGCCGATGATGACGTTGAGCGAGGCGTGCTGCCAGACCAGCTTTTGCTGAAAGGCGACAAAATTTTCAATCACAAGTGATTTGAAGGCGGTCATAGCAGC
>CAIYKK010000237.1 GCA_903926695.1 uncultured Burkholderiales bacterium | reverse complement strand
TCCAGAATCAAATCGCTCACGCCAGCGGCGTCGCTCTGGCCGGTGGCCGTGGCGCGGTTGACGAGGATGTCGATGTGCAGGCCGTTGTGAACCAGCAGCACGGACGTGGGCGCGCTGGCCTCGCCCTGGTAGCCAACAAAGCCAGCCGGGTCGCGCAGGGCGGTTGTGGAGCCGTCAGCCAGCGTCACGGCGAGCTGGCCGCCGACAACGCTGTAGCCGGTCGAATCCTTGTGCGAGCCGGTGGCCAGCGGTGCAGACTGGTCGAGCAGGTCACGCGCAAAGGCGATGACTTTCGCGCCGCGCACGGGGTTGTAGCCCTTGCCTTTTTCAGCGCCGTCGGTTTCGGGAATCGCGTCGGTGCCGTACAGCGCGTCGTACAGCGAACCCCAGCGGGCGTTCGCGGCGTTCAGGGCGTAGCGCGCATTCAGAATCGGCACGACGAGCTGCGGGCCAGCCTGCACGGCCAGTTCAGCATCGACGTTGGCGGTGCTGATGGTCACGTCTTGCGGCTGGGGCGTGATGTAGCCGGTTTGCTCCAGAAAGGCGCGGTAAGCGGGCATGTCGGCGATGGGGCCGGGATGGGCTGTGTGCCAGGCGTCCATTTCCAGTTGCAGGCGGTCGCGCTCGGCGAGCAGGGCGATGTTTTTCGGGGCCAGATCGGCGACGATGGCGTCAAAGCCCGTCCAGAAAGCGCCGCTTTCCACGCCAGTGCCGGGCAGCACTTTGTCTTGGATGAAGTTAAAAAGCTCGGTCGCCACCTGCAGGCGGTGGGCGGAAGTGCGTTCGGTCATGGTGAAAGTCCTTTTTTCTAGAAAATGATGAGAGGATGAAGGAGTGAAGCGGTAAAAAGGTCAGTGATAGCGCGGAACAGGGAAATCAAGAGCGCTGCGGATGGATAAAAAATGCCCCGCCGTGTCAGCCCCGAGCCTTGTCAAAATAATAAAACGTCAGCGCCCCGCCCACGGCAATGACACTGCGGCGCAGCCACGGGCCTTGCATGCGCCGTGCCAAACGGGCGCCAGCATAACCGCCCGCGCTGGCCGTCAGCAGCATGGCCAGCGTGTGCGGCCAGCTCACCGCGCCAGCAGCAATGAAGGTGACGACGGTCACGCTGTAGATCACAGCCGACAGCAGGTTTTTCAGCGCGTTGATGTGTTGCACGTCTTCGTGTCCGCCAATGGCCAGACTGGCCATCATCAAAATGCCCATGCCCGCGCCAAAAAAACCGCCGTAGATCGACACCAGCAACTGCGCCGGCCAGCCTGCGGGCGAGCCTGCGCCGTGGTCAGCGGGGGATTGGGCGGCGGCGTTGATAGGCGCCGCTGCCAGCGCGGCGGGTGCGCTCTTGTCGCCGTGCCGATGCTGCAAAGCGCTGTTCGGCATGGCGGGTGCGCACTCAGCATGCAGACGCAGCGCGGCAGGCATCACCCCGTCGCCGCGCTGGCGTATTTTTTTCACCAGCACCGACAGCTGCGGGCTGAACGCAAACAGAGCCGTGGCAAACGCCAGCAGCCACGGAATCAAAGCCGCAAAGCGCGCATCGCCAGCGGCCAGCAGCAGCAAGCCGCCCGTGATGCCGCCCAGCAGCGAAGCAATCCCCATCGGCAGCAAATAGCGCTTGTACGCCACCAGTTCCCGCCGATAAGCCCAGGCGCTGCTCAAGCTGCCCGGCCACAGCGCGACTGAATTGCTGGCGTTGGCGACGACCGGCGGCAAGCCCACCGCCAGCAGCGCCGGAAACGAAAAAAACGTGCCGCCACCCGCCACCGCATTGACCGCGCCAGCGGCAAAACCGCCCGCGCCAATCAGCAGCAGCTCCGAAGGTGTCATGCCGCTGCGCCGCCCAAAGGCTGCGGCGCCAGACCGGGCAGCGCCAGCACGTCGCGCAGGCTCGCACCGCTGTAAACCGGCTGCGTGCCCAGTTCTTCAAACGGCAACTGGTTGCGATTCACCCACAGCGTTTGGTAGCCGAACCACGTTGCCGCCAGCGCGTCCCAACTGTTGCAGCTGACAAAGGCAATTTGCCGCGCCGCCAGCCCGGTCGCTTGCAGGCCCAGCGCGTAGGCGTCCGGGTGGGTTTTATATTTGTGGATGGTGTCAACGCTGATGACGTGGTCCAGTAAATCGCCCAGCCCGGCGGATTTGACCGCCACGGCCAGCATCGCCGGGTCGCCGTTGGACAAAATGCCGGTGACGATGCCCTGCGCTTTGAGCGCCTGCAGCACCTCGCGGTTTTCCGGGAAGGCGGACAGGTGACGGTACTGATTCATCAGCTGCTCGACTTTGGCGTCAAAACCGCCGCTGGCCCAGTCGGCGCGGGCGTCTGGCACTAAGCGTTTGAGCGCATAGGTCAGCGCGGCGCGGGTCAACTCCCAGAACGGGCGGTAATGTGCGCCGCCGTTGCTGGTGGTGACGAGCTGCGTGTATTCAATTTGCTTGTCGCGCCACATCACGCTCAGCGCCTGGCCGCGTCCGGGAAACAGCTGCTCGGCCAGCAGCGCGACGCTGTACACATCAAACAGCGTGCCGTAGGCGTCGAACAGGACCGCTTTGAGCGGGGCGGGCGGGGCAGAGCGTGGTTTTTCCATGAGTCGTACTGTATTGGATAAGCAGCACGCGATTAATCAACCAGAAATCGTTTTATTTGTGACTTTTAGGGGGCTAATGTGCCGGGAAGCCGGGTGATCGCGCTCAGGGTGCCGCCGTTGATGCTGGCTCCAGCCCGGCCATCAAAAGCGCTTGGCGTCAACTCACGAAATGGAAAACATGGCACGCCAGCACGGTTTCGCCCTGCATGGAGCTTCGTTTTAGATAACGGTTTTGGCGGATGATCACCAGCGTATGATTTTTCCGAATTTTGAAGATGCTTATTTAAGTTACACTTATTATATTCAATTCGTTTTGGTGAATTTCAAATTCTGTACCGTTGGCAACAGTTTTGGATTCTAAAATCCATCAAATTGCATTGAATGAAAAAACAAGTTCAAATAAATGGAAAAATATGAAAAATATGATGCGTGCAGTTTTGATGCTGTTTCTTGTGGCGACAGTGGCAGCTTGTGGTGGGGGTGAGTCGGGCACTGTTGCTGTAGTTGCTCAACCCAAGTCTTTGGCCGCTGGGGATACGTTTAAAATTACCGCTAACACTTCAGTCTTGGTTCCCTCGGGAACGACGGTTAGCTCGCCAAATGGCAGTATGGTTTCCATTAACGGAACCAATAATATTATTCATACGCAGAGCGGGGCGGTGGTGAAAGTTCCAGCCAATGCAACAGGGCCGGCCAACAACCTTGTCACGACGGGGTCGTCTGTGGCGAATGGCATTACACAATCTGCCATTAATGTCACCGCGCTTGCAGGCTCCGCGACAACCAGTGGAGTCCCGGTCGATGGCGCTGGCACTTCGGCGATATTTTGGGGCGGCGGAAAATTAGCCATAGATGCCGATGGCAACGTGATGATGTCAGACCGAGGTGAACTCAGGAAGGTCACGCAGGCCGGGGTCGTTACGACCCTCAAAATGGGCCAACTCATTGAATTGCAGGGTGTCGCTATTGACGCAAGTGGCAACATTTTTGGCGCTGGCGGCAGTGATACTTTTGCATCGACTTCACCGATTTTGTGGGGTGCATCGTTGGCTGAACTGAGCACATCGGGTACACAGAAAAGTCTATTTGTAAACTGGAACACTTCGCTCGATAATCCAATGGTCGGGTGGGGTGGTTTGGCCGTAGATGGCAAGGGCATCCTGTTTTTAGCTGACAGCGCTAACAATCGCATCGTCAAGTTTGATCCTGCGCTGGGCACTTGGTTAATCTTGGCCGGAAGTGGCAGCATTGGAAATGCTGACGGGGTAGGTGCAGCCGCTACATTCACTATCGACGCGTTATGTGATATGCCTATGGACAGTGAAGGCAATCTGTATTTGAACACGGGCAGTTCAATACGAAAAATTTCACCCGATGGAACTGTTAGTACCCTGTTTAAGGGTCTTTCCAGCAATACCAGTGCGCTGGCTTTAGATTCGTCTGGAAATTTTTATGTTGCGGATTCGAGTTTTATTTATCGCATCAGCCAGGGTGGCAGCATGACATCCTTTCCTTTTTCATACCTCACCGGATTTATAACGGCTATGGTGACAGATAAAAATGGAAATCTTTATCTGGGCGTTGGAGCCCAGGTGTTCAAAATCTCATTTTGAACACCTGATGTTGAAAATAACAATTCTGGGCGCGGGCGCGCTGGGCTGCGCGATGGGCGGGGTGCTGACCGAGGCCGGTCACGATGTTTGGCTGATCAACCGCAATGCCGCGCAAGTCGAGGCCATGCGCCGCCACGGCTTGATTCTGCGCACCGACGGCGTTGACCGCACGGTGGCGGTGCAGGCCGTGACCGCCGCGCAGAAGGTGGCGGGCGGCGCGGTCGATTTGCTCATCGTGCTGGTCAAGTCGTTCCACACCGCCGAGGCGATGCAGGCGGCCACCTGCCTGCTCGGGCCGCAGACGGTGGTGCTGTCGCTGCAAAACGGTCTGGGGCATGAAGAGATTCTGGCCGCCATCGTCGGGCGCGAGCGGCTGCTGGCGGGGAAAACCTATGTCGGCGGCACGCAGCTCGCACCCGGCCATGTGATTGCTGGCACGCGCCGCAAACTCACGCTGATTGGCGAGCCGGATGGCGGCCTGTCGGCGCGGGCGCAGCGCGTGGCCGACACGTTCAACGCGGCGGGGCTGGACACCAC